>NZ_JAZGVT010000039.1:0-5236 GCF_036440755.1 Methylobacter sp. Wu8
GCCTTTAGCCTTTAGCCTTTAGCCTTTAGCCTTTAGCCTTTAGCCTTTAGCCTTTAGCCTTTAGCCTTTAGCCTTTAGCCTTTAGCCTTTAGCCCGTCCTATTTTTCCAAGCCGATAAAATCCCAAACCTGATGCGAAAAGGTTGAATCTTTATGTTCGGGAACCGGCGGGCCGTTCGGGTAGTTTAGCTCGTAGACCCGGGCGGTATCTTTGGCAAGATCCGGCAGTTCAAGCTTGTTGTAGGCTTCTTGCATGATTTGCAACGCATAGGGAACCGCAGGCGTGCGCTGGTACTTGTCAACGACGGTAGACGCCCTGTTGATGGCCGCAACATAAGCCTTGCGTTTCATGTAAAAACGGGCGACGTGGACTTCATACATCGCCAGATTGTTTTTAAGCGCAATCATGCGTTGCTGGGCGTCGGCGACATATTTGCTGTTTGGGAATCGACGCAGAAGTTCGGAAAAATTGTCATAGGCATCGCGCGCGGTGCCGGGATCGCGCTGCGACGTATCGGTGGGCAGGAAGCGATCGATAAAGCCTATGCCGCGATTGTAATTGACCAAGCCTTTCAAATAATAAGCATAATCGACGCTGGAGCTGCGCGGGTTGACTTTGATAAAACGGTCTGCGGCGGCGATTGCGGCTTCAGGATCGCTATTTTTATAATAGGCATAAGCAACATCGAGCTGGGCCTGGGCGGATTCTTCGCCGAAAGGGTAGCGGGATTCAAGCGCTTCGTAGATCTTGATGGCTTTTTCGTAATTGCCGCTATCCAGCGCCGTTTTAGCCTGGCTGCGAAACTTTTCCGCATTCCAGTCGGCATACTCGTCCTCGGTGTCCGATTCGCTGGAGCCGAGGCTCTTAAGCGTCTCACAGCCTTGAAGAGACAGGCCTAAACAACAGATAAATAAAAATTTAATTAAAATTAATCGCATAGTGCTAACGACACGCTGTAATATAAGGGGTTTTTCTCGCTGGATTTAACTGCGATACTTGAGATGGCTTGAGAATCCCGCGAGTATAACTTAACAATGGGTTAATCAGAAGAACTTGTTATGACAAGATTAACGGCGGAAGTGCCATTTGAAATGGCCGGCATGCGATTAGATCAGGTGCTGGCGGAACTGTTTACGGATTATTCACGCAGCAAATTGCAGACTTGGGTTAAAGCCGGCCGGGTGCAGGTCAACGGTTTGGCGCTCAAACCCAAAGACAAGCTGGATGGCGGTGAAGTGATAACGCTGGATGCCGAGCCGGAAGTCGTAGTGACATCCGAAGCCGAAGAAATCCCGTTGGATATTATTTATGAAGATGAAAGCATCTTGATTGTGAACAAACCGGCAGGCTTGGTTGTGCATCCGGCGGTAGGGAACTGGAACGGTACGCTGCTGAACGCCCTGCTGAATCACGATCCCAATCTGGAAACCTTGCCCAGGGCGGGCATTGTGCATAGGATCGATAAGGAAACCAGCGGCCTGCTGATGATTGCAAAAACCTTGCAAGCCCATAACAGCCTGACCGAGCAACTACAGGATAGGGACATTACCCGAGAATATCTGGCGATTACCCGAGGCCGCATGACCGCAGGCGGCACCGTCGATGAACCGATCGGCAGGCATCCTACCGACCGTAAGCGTTATGCGGTCAGGGAGAACGGCAAGCATGCGGTGACCCATTACCGGGTTGGTCGGCGTTTTACCCGCCATACCCTGGTCCAGGTCAAGCTGGAAACCGGTCGCACCCATCAGATCAGGGTGCATATGGCGCACATCCGTTTTCCGCTGCTGGGCGATCAAGTCTATGGCGGACGTTTTCAAATGCCGCCGGATTGCAGCGAACGGTTGGAAAAAGAATTGCGCAGTTTCAAGCGTCAGGCCCTGCATGCGGCGAAACTGGGTTTGCGTCATCCGGTTACCGATGAATATTTGGAATGGGAGCAACCGCTGCCGGAGGATATGACCCGGTTGCTGGAAGCGTTGGCGGAAAATGAGCGGGATTAAGCACTGGCTGACCCCGGACTGGCCTGCACCGGCCAATGTCCATGCGGCGACTACATTGCGTAGCGGCGGAATCAGTTGCGGCGCTTACACCAGCCTTAATCCTGCCATGCATGTGGGCGATGACGTCGGCGTGGTTAAGCAAAACCGGCAGACCATTAAAGAATCGCTGGGCTTGCCTGGCGATCCGGTTTGGCTGGATCAAATCCACAGCAATCGGGCGGTGCCCGCAGTAACAACCGAATCTTTGCAGCAAGCCGATGCCAGTTATACGGCCGAGTCCGGGGTTGTCTGTGCGGTGTTGACCGCGGACTGTTTGCCGTTGCTGGTCTGCGCGGTTGACGGAAGCTGGGTGGCAGCGATTCATGCCGGGTGGCGGGGCTTGTTGGCCGGGGTGATCGGCAATACGGTTAGTGCAATGCAAAATAGCGATCTGCTGGTTTGGCTGGGGCCTGCAATCGGCCCGGACTGTTTTGAAGTCGGCGCCGAAGTGCGGGATGCTTTTTTGCAGAAATCGGCCGCATTCAGCATTGCTTTTAAGCCGCAAAACAACGGCAAGTGGCTGGCGGACATCTACCAACTGGCCCGGATTGATCTGTCTATGATGGGGCTGAATATAAAAGTTTACGGCGGCGGTTTTTGCACCGTTACCGAACAGGAACGGTTTTATTCCTATCGCCGGGATAAACAAACAGGGCGTATGGCTACGCTGATTTGGAGAGAATAAAGTAGTGGATTTATTGATATTAATTATCATCTTTACGGCGGTTGGCGGCGTGTTAAGCGTTATGGCGGCTGCAATTTTTCTGTTGTTACCGGATCATCGCAGGAATGCGGTGTTGCCGCACGGCATCAGTTTTGCGATAGGCGCATTACTGGCGGTCGCTTTTTGGGGACTGATTCCCGAGGCATTTTCAGAAATCAAGCCGGAGCGGTTTCAATCGCTCTCAGGGACAATTCTGGCAGGCGTGCTCGGTTTTTTTGTGTTGGAAAAGTTGCTGATCTGGCGGCATTGCCATTCCGGCAGTTGCGAGGCCCACGGCGATGAGGAGGAACACGATCATGATCACGGGCATAGCCACAGTCATAGTTCGGCTAAGTCGGCCGGTGCATTGATTATTCTCGGCGACAGCATCCACAATTTTGTCGATGGGGTTTTAATCGCGGCAGCGTTCTTGACCGATGTGCAATTAGGCATAGTCACCAGTCTGGCCGTTGCGGCGCATGAAATTCCGCAGGAAGTGGGCGATTTTGCAATTTTGCTGCACAGCGGCTATTCCAAAAGCAAGGCGCTTTTTTACAATATGTTCGCCAGCTTAACGACGGTTTTGGGCGGCGTGTTGGCGTACTTCGGGTTGGAAGATTTGCATGACAGTTTGCCGTATTTCCTGGCTCTGGCGGCTTCAAGCTTTATTTATATCGCGGTAGCCGATTTGATACCGTCATTGCATAAAAAGACCGACATGAAGACTTCATTGCAACAGATCGCGTTGATTGCTATGGGGGTGTTGTTGATCTGTTCGTTGCACGGCATTGCGCATAGTATGGAAGTGTAGGCCAGGTTAGCGTAGCGTAATCCGACAAACCAATTCTCTTTTGTTGGGGTATGGCGTAAAAAGACACGCCTAATGCAATGCGACTCGAGTGGTGCTTAAGCTATCTATCCTAGCCTTGGAAAGCATCATAGAGGTATTCTAAATGCATCAAATTATTATCACGTAGAAATGTCATCAAATCTAAATAGTCAGCCCTGAAAAAAGCCCCCGAACCATGCCTACAGATACCGAGACTCCGATCTCAGACGGTAACCCCAGTTGTTAAGCGGAAGCCATTTTAACGAATAGCGTTTTTGAGGTACCTGTCAGCCGAAACAGGGATGGTTTAATCGTTTTAACGATCAAAATCAGCGCAAAAAATAGCCTCATCCAGAGGCTGAAATTCCAGGCCAAGGCTGCCAGCAATAAATTGATGCAGTCCCCGACGGGGCCCTTGAGGAAGTTTCTGACTAAGCGAAAGTCGGACTTTAAATGACCAATGATCGGCTCAATGGCTGCCCGACGCTGACAGCGCTTGCGCTTTTTGTCCCGTTGATAACGATTGTCGCGTTTTAGCGGCGGGGCGGGCAAAATGATTTGCGTGCCGTCAACCGTTTTGGGGCCACGGTAACCGCGGTCGCAGACACCGGTTTTCACGGCCTTGCCGCGGCTGGTTTGGCAGTGCGCCAGCACCTCGGGCAGGGTCTTGCTGTCATGCAGGTTTTGCGGATGACTGACTACGCCGACAATGATGTTGGACTTGGCCGTAGCGGCAATAGAGACTTTGTTGCCGTATTCGTAAGGTTTGTGGTCCTTACCTCTAGTGCCCCGTGTGGGTATTGCCGATGCAATACACATCGGGTTCGTGCAGGGCGTAGATTTTGTTGCTGTCTTTGGGCTGCTGGTTCAGAACCCGTTCGTAAAACAGAAAATCTTTCTCGTAGCGTTCGAACAAGGCAAAGCACGGCAAGGTTCTGCGTAATTCCCGGATCAGAGCATGGGCAATAGTGCGCAGCCGTTTCAAGGCTTTTTTGGCTTTGGCTCGGCGGCTGACATGGCGAAAGTGGCGGAGACTTAAGCGCAGGTTTTTGACTTCCTTGCCATAAGTGCGGCGCTGTTGAATGCCGTAAGCCTTAGCCAGCTTGTTCAGGCGGTTGATGATTTTGATCGCCAGTTTGCCGTCGGTGGGGTAGGTGATGTTCTTTTCCTGCACCGTGGTATCGATGTTAACCGTGTCTTCCAGCGCAGCTTTGCCGTGTAATCTCACGCTGAGTTGAAACAGCTGATCGACACCTTCCGCGCCGATGCGCTTTCTAAAATGCACCAGCTCGGTACTGTCGCAAGGCAATTTGCAACTGAATTCGGTGAAACCGCAGAACGCTTGGTAGTAGGGGTTACGCTTGAATTGCAGCACCACCGCTTCGTCGCTGAGGTTTTCCAGTTGCTTGAGAATTAACAGTCCGACCATCAGTCGGATGGGTTTAGCGGGTCTGCCCAGGCCTTGGCAATAATGTTTGGCAAAGGCTTGATCCAGTTCGCGCCAAGGCAGCACGCTGGCAAGGCGGAGCAACGGATCATTGGGATCGAGTTGTTGCAGCAGATCGGTGCCGAATAAATTGGTCTGATGACCTGTACTGGAAGTAATCAACATTTTTCACCCTTTCGACCGGAAAACAGGGGCATATTTTAGCATTTCCGGTC
>NZ_JAZGVT010000047.1:0-50023 GCF_036440755.1 Methylobacter sp. Wu8
GCAAGTTTTATTTTTCATTTTTAACCATGAAGGACATGAAGCGGCATGAAAGGTTTAAGTCTTCATGTCCTTCATGCTCTTCATGGTAATTGCCTAAATTAATTTATGCACGATCCTTACCGACGAATCCGCCACTCGGTTCCACTATTAATCCGCTATTTTTGGACATTGCTTTTCTAGGATAACAAGACTCATGACATTTCAGTTACACCCGCGCTTGGAGCAGGATTGCATAGCCATTGGCCGTTTTGAATTATGTCGATTATTGATGATGAACGACAGCCGGTATCCCTGGTTTATACTGGTGCCGGAACGGGCGGATCTACAGGAAATTTACCAACTGAGCAAAGTCGAACGTGAATTGCTGACCGAAGAATCCAGCTACCTTGCCGAAAACCTGGCAGTGCTTTATAAAGCCGACAAAATGAATATTGCGGCGATAGGTAATATGGTTCCGCAACTGCATATCCACCATATAGTCCGCTACCGGACCGACAAAGCCTGGCCCGCACCGGTTTGGGGGAAATTCGATGCCGTACCTTACACGGAATCGCAGATTGCGGACAATGTAACCCTTATTAGAGATCAGTTAAGATTCTAAATCAGGCGAAAAAGCACAAACATACTTCTGCGCCTTTCAGATCAATCAATCAAAAACTCAGTAAAATAGGCATCTTTAAAGCCTTCGGGATGACCTGCGCCCTCCTCGGAACGCCCTTCCTCAGCTGATGCAGAATGCCCTTTGCCGTCCTCACTCTTTTCCAGCGTTTGACGAATAACAGCGGCCGTTTCTTTCCGCAACGCCTCACGCTGCTCCATGGTTTGCAATTCTTCAGACGGCCTGCCGCTGTACAGCATGATCAATGCGTGCCTCAATGCCGGCATATGTTTTTTTACCGCCGCAATAGTCCCCGCACCTTCGACCAATAATTGCACATTGATCAGCAAAAACTTTTTTGGTTCCGCCAAATTAACGGTAAACTTAGGAGTCATTTCGATATATTTTACACCCGCTTCTGCTTCTGACTCTTTTGCCCCTTCATTCGCAGCCGCAACCGATATGAACAGCAGACTTAACAGCATAACCAATAAACGCATAACAGACTCCGTGTAACAGAAAATAGCGGCTTAGTATAAGGCCAACCTCTTCAATATTAAAACGAATCCAAGTAATGACAAGTAATCTCCCTATCGGCCCGATAATGCTGGATGTTGCGGGCTTAACCCTGGCTCAAGACGAAAAAGAAAAGCTAAACCACCCCAACACCGGAGCGGTCATCCTTTTTTCGCGCAATTATCAGGATCCCGAACAAGTTACCGAGCTGATTAACACCATCCGTGCGGCGCGCAACGGCGACATACTGATTGCCGTCGACCAGGAGGGCGGCAGGGTGCAACGCTTTCAACAAGGCTTTACCCGCTTGCCGCCCGCATCAAGCTATGCCCGAATGCCGGAGCTGGCTGAACCTGCCGGCTGGTTGATGGCCGCCGAGTTACTGGCGGTCGGCGTCGATTTCAGCTTTGCGCCGGTGCTGGATATTGATTGCGGCGTCAGCGAAATCATCGGCAACCGTTCATTTTCAACCGACCCGACTCTAGCTGTGCGTCTTTCCAGCTCGTTCAGGAAAGGCATGAATGAAGCGGGCATGGCTGCAACCGGCAAGCATTTCCCCGGTCATGGCGCAGTGGCTTTAGATTCACATCTGACCTTGCCGGTGGACGAAAGAGACCTGGACGCGATCAGGGCAAAAGACCTGCTGCCTTTTAAACAACTGATCGCAGAAGGCCTGGAAGGCATTATGCCTGCGCATGTGGTGTATCCTAGAATCGATCCGAATCCGGCCGGTTTCTCGCCGTTCTGGATACAACAGATTTTACGCAAGGAATTAAACTTTAACGGCACGGTGTTCAGCGACGATTTAAGCATGGAAGGCGCAGCATCGGTCGGCGACTTCCCGGAACGCGCCCGCCTTGCGCAGCTTGCCGGATGCGACATGATCCTGGTTTGCAACAACCCGGCCGCCGCCGAACAGGTGCTTGATGCGTTGCCGATAACCCACGATCCGATCAGAGAGCAACGGCTGCGCGCCATGCAAGGCAAACCGCAGATGAACCGCGAACAACTGATGCAGTCCGAAAAATGGCAGCGATTATCCACCCTCATCAACCACAACCTATAAACATGCTTGAAGAAATCAACCGCGTCCGGGCAACTGCCGACCTGCTGCACAGCGAACAGGAAGTCGAAGCCGCCATCGATAAAATAGCCCAGGAAATCAACATCGCGTTTGCCGACCGCAACCCGCTAGTGCTCTGCGTTATAAACGGCGGCATCGTCGCCGCCGGCAAATTGCTGCCCCGGCTAACCATCCCGTTAACCCTGGACTCCATCCATGCCAGCCGTTACCAAAACCAGACATCGGGCGGCAACGTCAAATGGCTGGTTCAACCGGAAACGCCGCTTAAAGACCGCACCGTACTGATCGTCGATGACATCCTTGACGAGGGCATTACGCTGGAGGCCATCTATCAATATTGCCGGGAACAAGGCGCGACAGCCGTCTACAGCGCCGTGTTGGTCGATAAAATCCTCGATCATCAAAAAACGGTAACAGCCGACTTTATCGGCTTGAGAGTAGTAAACCGTTATTTGTTCGGCTACGGCATGGACTATAAAGGCTATTTACGCAATGCACCGGGCATTTACGCCTGCAAGGAATAAACACATGACCACACTCGCGATCATTGGCGGCACCGGCCTGACCCAACTCAGCGGCTTAAACATCCTCAGTCGCGAGCAGCTGGACACGCCTTACGGCTCGCCCTCGGCCGAGTTTGTTACCGGTGAGCTGAACGGCAGCCGGATTATATTCCTGGCCAGACACGGCAATCCGCACACAATAGCCCCGCACCAAATCAATTACCGCGCCAATATCTGGGGACTTAAACAGCTCGGCGTTGAGCAGATCGTCGCCGTCGCCGCAGTTGGCGGCATTACCGGCGAAATGGCTCCGGCGCATATCGCCATCCCGGATCAGATTATTGATTACAGCTACGGCCGCAAGCATACTTTTTTTGAAGACGAGGCCGTCAGCCACATAGACTTTACCTACCCGTACAACCAAAAACTGCGCTCCCGCTTAATCAGCGCCGCCAGCGCCGCCAACATAAAAATCAGCCCGCTGGGCACTTACGGCTGCACCCAAGGGCCGCGCCTGGAAACCGCCGCGGAAATCCGGCGCATGGAAAGAGACGGCTGCGACCTAGTCGGCATGACCGGCATGCCGGAAGCCGCCTTGGCCAAGGAACTCGATATGGCTTATGCCGCGATCAGCGTCGTCGCCAATTGGGCGGCGGGAAAATCGGAGGGGGAAATAACCATGGAGGAAATCGAGCGGCACCTCCATAAAGGCATGGCGAATACCGCTCTATTACTAAAGGCTTTTGTAAGCTAGATTGCGACTACAAGGATGTAGAAAAATACCGGCAACGCTTAATGATGGCAACCGGCGCCATGGATATGCCCATGCTCGGCTTCCTCTTTAGTTGCAGGTCTGATGTCCACAACTTCCACATCAAACGTTAAGGCCATCCCTGCCAGCGGGTGATTGCCGTCGATGGTAATATCGTCGCCGTCAATATTAACAATGGTGACCTCGCCGGAACCGGAACTGACATCGGCATGGAACATCATGCCGACTTCAATCTCGTCTATGCCTTCAAACATGGCCCGTGGAATGACTTGAATCATCCCATCATTTTTCTCGCCATAAGCATCTTTGGCCGCAACGCGCACATTAAACTTGTCGCCGACAGCCTTGCCGTGCAACGCATCTTCCAAACCGGGAATGATGTTCCCTGTGCCGTGCAAATAAACCAAAGCCTCATCACCGATTGAACTATCCAGCACTTCGCCGGCATCGTTAGTCAGAGTATAGTGAATTGAGACCGCCATATTGTCAGCTACTTGCATGATAAAACCTTTTTCATAATTTAAAAGCCGACTATGATAAAGATTTGCGGCTGTTTTGTCTGAAAAAATATTTCAATCCCTCATAACATCTACAGGAAATCAATCATGTCGCGCTGGAGACCGCCTCGCCCAAAGTCATCCCCTTACATCACTCAAGAAGGCTATCAGGCGCTGGAAATTGAATTAAAAGAGCTGTGGACCAGGCGCAAAGACGTTACCCTGGCTTTAACCGCCGCCGCAGCGGAAGGCGACCGCTCTGAAAATGCAGAATACATCTACCGCAAAAAAGAATTACGCGGTATAGACCGGCGCATCCATTATCTGCAAAAACGGCTGCCCGCCCTTAATATCGTATCCCAGCCGCCTGACGATCAGGACAGGATATTTTTTAGCGCCTGGGTGACCCTGGAGAATGAAGCGGACGAGGAAGTGACCTACCGCATAGTCGGAGCCGATGAACTCGATCCTAAAAAGCGCTACATCAGCCTCGATTCGCCGCTGGCAAGAGCGCTGCTAAAAAAAACGTTTGATGACGAAGTCGCGATCCAAAATGAGCTGAAAGAAACCCGGTACACCGTCGTTGATATTAATTACGGCAAACCCAGCGAGTGATCATTGCTAAATGCATTGTCCTGAATCCGGCATATCCGCTTCAAATAGCGAATTAAGATTGCAATAAATCTAACTCCCTATATAATACGCAGGGTATGGAGAGGTGGCTGAGCGGCCGAAAGCGGCGGTCTTGAAAACCGTTGAGGGTTGATCCCCTCCCAGGGTTCGAATCCCTGCCTCTCCGCCATGAATACAAAAAACCGATTGTTTTTAAAAACAATCGGTTTTTTTATGTCTTCTTGAAACCTCATCGAACACCTCCGAATCAATAAAACATTCGCGGCTTTTGCCGAAATCTTTCGTTATCTTATTTTGTTATCGAAAATTTCTGACTGAAATAAAAATCACTAGATTTAACTAAAATGGGGCTCTTTCTCCTTAGGGAAGCACTGATTAAGTCCTTCGACAGGCTCAGGACGAACGGTAAATTGTTGATTCCGTTCGTGGTAAGCTTGTCGAACCATGAGCGGAATCGATTTGTTCAGCGCTTCCTTAGCAAAGTGTCCGTAAAATCGATAAAGCTCGATTGCCATATTCATGCACAGCAGCGATCTTCCAGAATTTACTTGAAGAACACTAACGCTTTAGCTCACCGGTCCTCAGCAATAACCCTGTCCGACATAGATGCTTAAATTTGCTTTTTTACTCGCCATCCCGCTGTTCTTAAAATGCCTGTATGTCGATAGTTTCATTTTCCACTACACCTCAACCCGGTTATTGGGCTTTGGCCAGGTTTTAGCCAACGACGCCGGGTTTTATTGCGCCCTTCTGCTGCTGTTTTATATTTCACTGTTGCCACAGACCAACCGATTGCTCACTGCACTGCTCAGATTCTCAGGTTTTGTTTTATTTGGCATTTATATTATTGATTATATCGTTATCATTAATTTCAATACCCATCTCACGCTAGGTGACGTCATAAAATATGCCGATTATTCCTACAAATATATTCAGCAGATCTATATTTTAAATAACGTCAATATATCCCTGATTGTCGCTCTCATCCTTGCTGCGCCGGTTGCTCTTTCTCTTAGCAAATACAAAATAAATAACCTGCGTTATCAAAAACTCCCCGTATTTATCATTGCCGCCCTGCCATTAGCATCAAGTTTTTCCGATACGCACAAGTACGCGCACTCCTGGATTTACAAAAATGTCATTGACTACAATTTAACTATCCTGTCGGAGTCCTCTTCTTACAGCGATAATTTTTTAAAATCGTTTAGTTTCAATGAAGAATCGCATTGCCTGACCAAGGATGCGAAAAACAAAAACATTATCATTTTAATGGTGGAGTCGCTTTCCGCCTATCAAAGCCACTATTTTTCAGGCATCAATGACTGGACGCCCAACCTCGATCTAATCGCCGGACAGAATCAAGCGTTCACAAATTTCTACGCCAACGGCTTCATTACCGAGGACGGAGAAATAGCGCTATTGACCGGTTTGCATCCCATCTACCCGCCATCTACCTACACGGATGATGGCGGCACCTCATTCCACAGTTTTTATGACATTAAAGAATCATTACCTAATATTCTGAAAAAATACGGTTATCAAACCGAATTTCTGACGACAGCGGATCTTGAATTCGGCAATACCGGCAATTGGACCCAAAGTATTGGCTTCGACTATATTGAGGGGCATGAGCGGCCTGAATATAACCAATGGGAGAGGTTTCATTTTCAAGCGGCGCCGGATGAAGCCCTTTATATCAGAGCACTGGATCGAATAAAACAAAATAGCGCGCACAACTTTTTTATTTTTATCAAAACCGTCAGCAGCCATCATCCTTATATTAACCCGGAAAACAAACATAAATCCGAGTCCGAAACCATTATGTATACGGATAAACAGATAGGTCGCTTTTATCGGCAACTTCAAGCCGGCGGTTTTTTCAATAACGGCATATTGGTTATTGTCGGCGACCATCACTCGATGACCCCTTTGAAAAAAGCCGAATTTGATTTATTTGGTCAATTCAAGGCTGCTGCAAAAATACCTATGGTTATTGCCGATGGCGGTAAGAAGGCGGTTGAAAATCATCAATTCCAGCAAATCGACATATTCAATAGCTTGCATGGTTTGGTTTCCGGCAAGCAATGTTTTTCGGAGTGGAACGGAGTTTTGCTGGGCGAACAGAATATCCCGCCCAAATATATCGCCCATCGCCGTGGCGATAACCGCGACATCATCAGTGTCTTTACTGAAAACAAAGATTATCTGATTAAACTGGATGGTGATAATACGCAGCTGATCGGAAACGGGCCTGAGGATCAATCTGCACAAAACACACTGGTTAACAAGATCAATGCATTACGCATTAGGCGTCAGGCGCAATAGCCGCAAAAACAACGGATTAAGAAGGAAGGCTTAGGAAAATCTGTCCGGCTCTTTCCTAAAGCTCGGCTTGCAGTCCGGGTATGCCAATACTCTGGATGCGCATCGCATTATCGCCTTCTTCGTAAACCGGCAGTTTTCCTTCCGTTTGCCAGAGCCGGAAGGCAAGCGCATGCGATAAAACGCGAATCGGATAATCGCGGGGCAACTGTTGCAAATAAGGCTGTATGGTGACGAAATCGGTCGCGCCATACTGCTGCATGATAAAGCGAAGGCCGCCGTTGGCCGGGCCGATGTTATAGGCCAGCAAACCCAAAAACAGGTCGCCGCGCATCTGGGCCAAATAATATTTCAAGGTCGCGGCCGCAATAAACGCATTGTGCCGCGGGTTGAGCGGCGAAGGCTTGCTCACTTCCAGCTGTTTGCCGACTTGCTCCATGACGGCTTTAGGCGCCAGCGTAATTTGAAACAGGCCTCGCCCGCCGTCGCGGCTGTCCCTGGGCAAGAAAGAGGATTCTGTCGCGGCGATGCCTTGCAAAAGATTGGTATCGACATCGAATGCCTTGGCCGCCTCGGCAATAACCGGGTTATAGGTCTCTGCACGGTTAATTATTTTCAATAATTCCGCCGGATCGTAACGCCTATAGGCCGCGTAAACCTGATGAGCCACGGTAACCCGCCCCGCTTCCTGCTTGCCGCCGACCAGCGTGCGAAAGTGCCCGAATGCCTGGGTAAAGCGGTTTTGCAGCACAAACCAGCCGATAACCAACGCAAAGCTGACCGCCAAAACCGGGACCAATACCGCCGCCCTGCCCTGCAACCATTTGCGCAGTTTCCACCAGCCAATCAGCAACACCGCCGCCGCAACAATCAAGCCCAATACGCCGATTGCGAACGGCAATAGACTGGTCAAAAAACGGGTGCCGGAAAACCAGTTGGCCGAATAGCCCAACAAAATCATGATCGCGGAAACCGCAGTTACCGCCAAGCCCAATGCTTCGAGGCCGACCATCAGCATTCTTCGCCTGAAACTGGTAATCGGCGGTTTGGGCTGCACTTTTTTCGGCGATTTTTGAGTCTTGCGCGGTTTGGGTTTTGGGCTGGCCGCCGGTTTGACGCCGGTTCGTTTGCCGGGGATTGCCGGTTTATTCATACGACTGTCATGGATAGAGGAAGTGTCGCGACCAAACAGCTTCTCAGGTTTCGGCACAAGGTGTTGTGGGGCATAGTTAACAAGAATGTCAGATTATAGCGTGAAAAAAAGGCAAAGGCCCCACCGCTCACAAACTAATCAGGCTTCGCAAAAATAAGCTGATCGGTAGCAAAACCCAGCGTTTTCGCGCGTTCGGTCAATGCTTTTAAAGTCGCTTCAGGCAATTGTTGGGTGCGGGATAATATCCAGAGATAAGAACGATCCGGTCCGGCGACCATCGAATAAGCATAATCCTTTTTATCCAGCTCGATAATATTGTAAGCGCCATAAAACGGCCCGAAAAAAGACACTTTCAGCCTGCCTTTATCCGCTTGTTCGACAAAATAGGCTTTGCCTTCTGCCTCGCGCCATTCCCCGGTTTTTATATCCCAGCCTTTATTCAGCACGTCAACGCCGCCGTCTTCACGCAAGGTATAGGTCGCCGAGATATTCTCCAAGCCTCTTTCAAACCGGTGATCGAGCCTCGCGACTTCGTACCAGGTACCCAGATAGCGGTTAATTTCAAAACCCTCAACCGCCGTAATCCCCTCGGGAATGCCGGTGCAGCTGGTCAATAAGACAGCGATCAGTATAAATAATACTTTCATGCGTGACTCCTTTTAAAAAGCTCTTTATACCTCAGCAGGCTGACTTTAGCGACCAATACCGCGGCAAAAATTTGCCGGTCAACGCCAGACTTTACGGTTTTCACCGGCCGTTCCTTTCGTTAAACATCATCATCTTAACATTGGCCGAAAATCCTTAACATTCCTTAACTTAACTTTACCTTTCCGCCCCTGTTTTTAAGCCTTTCCTGGCCGATATATTGCTCAAGAACTATATAGTTCCGTTAAGTCAGTCAGGGGCTGTCTTAACAGAACGGCGATATCGGACGGCCAACCGGCCATCCGGCAATTAAACCCAATATGAGGATAAAACCATGAGTATTAGCAGTGTAAACAGCGGCGGTTCTACAATGATGAGAGCCATGCAGCGCCCCGATCCATCGAAAATGGCCGAGGATCTATTTTCAAAGCTGGATACTAAAGGACAGGGCTATATTGAAAAAAGCGATTTGGAGGCCGCGCTGGGCAACGTGTCGCAATCGGGCGGCTCAAGCAGTTCCAGCGTAGCCGATGAAATGTTCTCCAAGCTGGATGGCGATGGCGACGGTAAAGTTACCAAGGAAGAAATGTCGGCAACCATACAAAAAATAGCCTCCGAGCTGGATGGGCCTGCTCCACGGGCGCGCATGCAAGGCGGCCAAGGCGGTATGCCCCCTCCACCTCCGTCTGGCGGCGCTCAAGGCGCGGGTTCGACAGACAGCGCGTCATCCTCCTCGGAAAGCAGCGATCCGGCCGATGCCAACGGCGACGGCACGGTGACTATTGAAGAGTCGCTGGCTTATGAGGCATCGCAAGCCTCGTCCGGCACCGATACAGCATCGACATCAGACGCCGATGGGCAGTTAATGCAAATGCTGGCCGGAGGCATGCCGCCACCGCCGAAAGATGGCGGCCCGAATGATCAAGGCTTTACCAAAGATCAACTGACATCAATGGTGCAAGAACTGGGTTCGAAAGACAGCGAAAGAGCCAAGCTCATGAGCGATATAGCCGGTAATTTCGATGCAGCCGATACCGACGGCGACGGCAAGGTGAACGGTAGCGAGGCGAGAGCCTTTGAAGAATCGAAAAACGCGTCCGGCGCCGGCAGCGGCGCCGAGGCGTCATCTTCCGTATCCAGCGCCGATGCGCGATTCATGAAACAGATGATGCAATTGCTGCATGCCTACAGCGATCCTAACCAGACCGCTGAAAGCAACAGCTTTTCGACATCCGTTTAATTTAAGCCGCATCCCTCTGCCCGCATCGCCGCGCAGAGGGATCTACCCGGCAAAAGGAATTTCTATTTCGATGCGCAAACCGCCTTGAGGGCGGTTGCCGGCCTGAATACGCCCGCCGTGCGCCTCTATCGCACGATAGGCGATGGCTAAACCCAGTCCTATACTGTCCGCCTTGCTGCGGTCGCCGCTACGGAAAAACGGCTCGAAAATCGCCGCCAACTCGCTTTCGGCAACGCCCGGCCCCTGGTCATCGACCGTCACCTGCAAACGCCGCTTGCCGGTATCGAAACGGGCGGCGACCGACACTTCGCCGTGTTTCCTGCAATGTTGCAGCGCATTGCGCAGCACGTTTTCAATAGCCCGATGCAGCAATTCGCTCCGGCCTTTGACCACTATTTCCGCTATGCCGTGATAGCGAATCGAAACCCCAAGCTGCTCAGCCTCAAAACGGGCGTCTTCGACAATATCGTCCAGCAACGCGCCGATGTCGAAATCATGGCTTTCGCTGCCCGGAACACCGGCTTCCAGACGGGAAAGCATCAATAATCCGCCGACCAGATCGCTGATCCGCTGCGACTCCCGCTCGATACGCCCGAGCATCGTCTGCGTCTTTTCCGGTTGCTGCTGAGCCACGCCGATAGCGGCCTGTATCCGCGCCAGCGGCGAACGCAATTCATGGGAAACATCGTGCAGCAAGCGTTGCTGGGCATGCACCAGGCTATGAATCTGCCCGGCCATATGATCGAAATCCCGCCCCAAGTCGGATAATTCGTCGCGGCGTTTTCCCATCGACGCGCCGACCCGTGTATCCAGATCGCCCTGGGCCAGCGCGGCAAAAGCGTTACGCAAACTGCGGATCGGCTTGGAGAAATACCAGGCCAGCGCGGCGCTGAACATCAGGCTGGCCAACGTACCGGCCAAAATCGGCATCCGCGGCGTTGGCGGCTCGCGCGGCGGCCGGGAACGATGCAACGAACGATCGCCCGGAGGAGGAGCAAAGCCGCCGTCCGGCATCGGCGGCGGACGGTCGGCAAAGCCATGCTCCGGCAACGGCACAAACAGTAAATAACGCTGCCCGTCGTCCGCCGTTACCACACGAATCGCCTCGGGATAAGCGGCCTGCTGGAATAAGGTGCGGGCCTGTTGCAAAACCTCGAGCGCCAAGCTGCGTTGCAGAATGTCCCGGTCTTGATCGTCCACCGCATAAACCGGCGGGAACGGGGTTTCGCGCATCGAATCGAGAAAACTGCGCAAACCGGCAACGCCGCTATGCCGGATAATATTCTCCGAGACAGCGACAAACGATGCGGCATGCCCGACATCGACCAACTGCCCGGCCTCTTGCCCCTGCCAGGCGTTATGCCTTAACCAGACCGCCGTGCCGACGCCGATACCGGCCACCAGCAAAGCCAGCCAAAAGGTAAGGAAAAACTTCCAGAACAACCGTCCCACGCCGCTACTCCTTTACCAATTGATAGCCTTGGCCACGCACGGTCTGGATATACGAGCGCCCGTCGCTCTGGCAACCCAGTTTCTGGCGGATGCTGCTCATATGTACATCGATGCTTCTGTCGAAACGCGCCAAAGGCCGCCCCAGCGCTTTTTCGGACAGTTCGTTCTTGCTGACGATGCGGCCGAAATGCAGCGCCAGCGTTTCCAGCAAATTAAACTCGGTGCTGGTGAGTTCCAAATCATGGTCGAACCATGACGCCTTGCGTTTTTCGCTCCAGACTTTCAACGCGCCGGCGATAATCGGCCCGTTATCGCCGCCTTTTACAGGCTGGGTCCGGCGCAAAATGGCACGGATGCGCGCCGCCAGCTCCCTCGGCGTGCACGGCTTGGGCACATAATCGTCAGCCCCCGATTCCAGGCCGATAATCCGGTCCACATCGTCGCCCTTGGCGGTAAACATCAGCACCGGGATACGGCTTTCCATGCGAATGCGGTTTAAAACCTCGGTGCCTTTTATATCCGGCAACATGATGTCGAGTATCACCAGCTGGTAATCTCCCGACAACGCCAGCCGCAGCCCCGACTCGCCCTGATGGCTCACTTCAACGGCAAAGCCGTCCTGCTCCAGATACTCCTTGAACAACCCGGCCAATTCGACGTCATCGTCAATAATCAAAATCTTCGTCACACTCACCACCTTAATTACATTGTTGGCGTCATCATAGCGTTACGCCATCGCAACCGCCACAATTCGACCGCTGTATTTACCTGAATTTACATTTCAATAACAGTGCTTTACCTGCATTAGAGCGATACTGAACACGACGGAAACAACCTTGTTCCGTACTCTTTTCCTTAAACCACTGGAGATTTTTTATGCGTAAACTATTGTTGATTTTAGTCTTATTCCCGGCGATAGCCCTGGCTAAGCCGCCCATGCACGGCGAATATCCTTGCGGGGACATGCCGTTCTCCGAACATCATAGACCCGGTCCCGACGACGAGGAGCGCATGCCGCGATTTTTACATCGAATCGACCTGACCGACAAACAACGAACTGAAATCAAAGCACTGCTCAAAACCCATCGCACCGAGACCGACGCCCAAATGGAAGCTGCGAAAAGCATCGGCAAGGAAATTCACCATCTGGTCTTTTCCTACGACTACAACGACGACAAAATCCGGGCGCTGTTTAACAAGGCTGACGTGATCCACCGGGAAATGGCGTTGCAAAAATCCAGATTGGACAACGCCGTGTTTAAACTGTTAACCGCCGAGCAGCAGAAAAAACTGCAAAGTAAATTCGAGGATTAATTCCCATAACTGCATGCCGCGCCCGGACTATGACCGGGCGCGGTTTTACATTTTACTGACAGGGATTTACCTGCATTTCAAGCAACCATTCGATCCAATCTTGCCATGAACAAAACTCACCCTGCTACGGCTTATTTTTTGGCGGCTGTCGCCTGCACGGCTTTCCTGACCGGTTGTTTTTTTCGTCCGTCCCCGCCGACACCGGAAGAGCAAAACGAAAAAATCGGACAGTTTATCAGCAAAGGCGGCTACGCTTCCGCGCACAACTATGCGATCGATTCAGTCCGCGAAACCTGGCGGCACGATGGCCAAACCATCGAGGTTTCAATGCTTGCGCCGACGGAAAAAGGCCGTTATCCGCTGATTGTTTACCTGCCGGGCTTGGGCGAGCCCGCCGATGGCGGACGGCTCTGGCGCGAAACCTGGGCCAAGGCCGGTTACGCGGTTTTCAGCATACAGCCGGTAGAGATTGGCGAAGCGCTTAAAGAATTGGCTCCGATGCATGGAAAACCCGGAGATGATGAGCCTGAAATGCCTGACGAAGACAGATCAAGGCCGTCCAAGGCCGCCAGAAACAGCGAGCTGCATTATCTGGGCCATGAGTATTTCTCGCAAGCATCCCTGAAAAAACGCATCGACCACTTGCTTTGGGCCTACGCACAACTCAAGCTGAGAGCAAAGGCCGACCAAGGCTTGTTTGCCGCTGCGGATTTGTCCCGGTTGATCGTTGCCGGTTACGACATCGGCGCGCAAACAACGGCAGCGATGATCGGTGAGAAATTCGACGGCGTTCCGCCCCAGACGCAAGATTTCAAGCCGCTTGCCGCGATTCTATTCAGCCCGTCCGTGGATATGGCGCTCGGCAGCGTGGCAACCCGCTACCAGAACATTTCGATCCCCTTGTTGGTGGTGACCGGCAGCGAAGACGACGATCCTTACGGGATCAGTTCTCCCTACGTGCGCACCGCAATCTGGGAATATGCGCCGCGCGGCAATAAGTATTTACTGCAATTGAATAAAGGCAGCCATCAATTATTGGCGGGATCTCATTTATCGCATCGGCAAGAACCAGACCCGGCTCAGGAGCCTGGCGAAAAAGCAGGGACCGACCGCGGCGGCATGCCGCGCTTTGGCGGCCATTTTCAAGGCGAAGACAGAATGGGCGGCAGGGCCGGCGGGCCTCCGGGCGGCATGGGTAGAGGCAGGCCGCCACATGGCGGAATGCAGGATAGCGAACGGGATGCCAGACATATCGCCGCCGTATTCAGCATATCCGGCGCATTTTTAGACAGCGTCAGCAAATCCGACGCCTTGGCCCAGTCATGGCTCTCGGGAAAAGCCAATCAATGGCTGAAGAAGCCGTCAAACCTGAAAATCAAATAAACTGTTGATGAGAGCGACAAAAAGAGATGCGCTGTGGCTGGCGGTGCCGCTACTATCGGGATGTTTTATGGCAGGCCCTGATTACCGGCAGCCGCAAACCCAATTACCGGCAAACTGGAGCATTGCCGAAACCGGCGGCCCGTCTGCAAAAATGGCCGACATCAACCGTTGGTGGACCGTTTTCAACGATCCTGTTCTGACGGAACTGATCGGGAAAGCTCAAGCGGGTAATCGGGATTTATATCAGGCCGAGGCCAGATTACGTGAGGCGCGCGCTCGTCGTCAGTTGGCCAAGGCCAATTTGTTGCCGACATCGTCGTTAACCGCATCGGCCAGCCAAAGCGGCGGCAGCGAGGCTGCCGGTGGCGGCGCCACCAGCGAGCTGTACAGTACTAGCCTGGATGCCAGTTGGGAAATCGATATTTTCGGCAAAAAGCGGCGCGCCATCGAAGCGGCCGAGGCGACCATGCAGGCGGCGCAGGAAGATTTACGCGACGTTTTAGTCAGTTTGTGCGCGGAAGTGGCGCTTAACTATGTCGATGTACGCAGCTACCAAACCCGCCTTAAAATTACCGAAGACAACCTGGCCGCACAGAATGAAACCTACGACATTACCCGCTGGCGGTATCAAGCCGGACTGACCACGCAGCTGGATGTCGATCAGGCCAAATTGACAATGGAAAATACCCGCTCCGGCATCCCCAGTTTGCGAAGTACGCTGGAACAGGCCAAGCACCGGCTGGCGCTGTTGCTGGGACAACAACCCGACGCCCTGAAGCGGTTGCTGGCCGCATCCGCCCGGATTCCCGCCGCCTCTGCCGAGATCGGCGTTGGCATCCCGGCCGATCTGTTGCGCCGACGTCCTGATGTGCGGCGTGCCGAGCGTAAACTGGCCTCGCAAACCGCTCAAATCGGCGTTGCCGAGGCGGCGCGCTATCCCGATTTCACGCTATCGGGCTCTATCGGCCTGGAATCTCTGGCTTACGCCAATCTCTACAGCGCCGGGGCCAAGGCCTTTCAAGTCGCCGCAAATGCCGCCTGGACCTTACTCGACGCAGGACGCATCCGCAGTAACATCAATATTCAAAACGCCCTTCAGGAACAGGCGCTGGGTTTGTATCAGTCGACTCTACTGACTGCGCTCCGCGATGTCGAAAATGCGCTGACGGCTTATTCCGAAGAACGTAAGCGCCGCGATGCGCTGAACGCGGCTGTGGAGGCAGGCATCAGTGCATTGGCTCTGGCCGACGCGCAGTACATTTCCGGCTTACTCGATTTTCAGCGGGTTCTGGATTCGCAGCGCTCGCTACTGAGCGCGCAAACCCAATTAGCCGCCAGCGAGTCTGAAGTCGCCGCCGATATTGTTCGGCTTTACAAGGCGCTCGGCGGTGGCTGGCACGCCAACAACAATTCTGAGCAAGCCAGTCATGAATGATCCAAACAGCCAAGCAACACAACCTATCGCCGAAGTGCTCGGGCTCAATCCGGCAAACAGCCGCCAGCCGCTCAAAAAATGGCTGTGGCTTGCCGTCGCGCTCGGCGTCACGATCCTGGTCGTCGTCTTTGCATTCAATAGCGGCAATAACCAACAAGCCGGTTATGTCACGCAAGCTGTAACGCGCGGTAATTTGGAGGTTACCGTCAGCGCCACCGGCACTTTGGCGCCGCTCAAGGAAGTCGAAGTCGGCATAGAGGTATCCGGGACCATCAAGTCGGTGGAAGCGGATTATAACGATAGCGTCACGGTCGGCCAGGTGCTGGCGCGTCTGGACACTACCCGGCTTGAGGCGCAGGCCTTGCAATCGCAAGCCGGGCTGGAGTCGTCCCGCGCCAAAGTCCGGCAGACTCATGCCAGCTTGCTGGAGGCGGAAGTGAAAATGGCGCGACAACTGCATGTCCGGCAATTGAGCGGCGGCAAAGTGCCGTCGCTATACGACCTCGACACCGCCAGGGCGACGCTGGCGCGGGCGCGCGCCGATGAAGCCGCCGCCAAGGCGGCGGTCGATCAGGCGCAAGCAACGCTGAATGTCAATCGCACCGACATTACCAAAGCGGTGGTGCGTTCGCCGATCAACGGCGTGGTGTTGAAGCGCTCGGTGGAACCGGGACAGACTGTCGCCTCGCAGTTTCAAGCGCCGGTGCTGTTTACGCTGGCCGAAGATTTAACGCAAATGGAATTACAGGTCGATGTCGATGAGGCGGATGTCGGTTTGGTGCAACCGGGTCAAAAAGCGTTGTTTACCGTCGATGCCTACGCCGACCGCAGCTTTCCGGCCGAGATTACCCAAGTGCGTTTCGGTTCGGAAACGGTAGACGGGGTGGTAACCTATAAAACCGTGCTGCGGGTCGATAATTCCGCGCTGTCTTTGCGGCCGGGTATGACCGCCACGGCCGTAATTACCGTCAATAAAAAAACCGACGTTTTGTTAGTCGCCAACAGCGTATTGCGCTTTACGCCGCCGGAAACGCCGGGCAAACAAAAGGCTAAAGGCAGTTTCCTGGATTCGCTGCTGCCGCATCCGCCGGGTCAAGAGTCGCGTCAAGCGGAGGCCGCAAACGGCAAAACCCAACAGGTTTGGACGCTACGCAACGGCGAACTCGCGTCTATCAGCATGACCAAAGGTGCGACTAACGGCATTGTCACCGAAGTTGTCGACGGCGCTGTTACAGCCGGTACCGAACTGGTTACCGGACAGGCCAGTAAACCATGATCGCTACGTCTGCCAATGAGAATCCGCAGCCGCTGTTGGAGCTGCAACAAGTCACTAAAGTCTATGGCAGCGGCGAAGCGGCTATGCCGGCCATGCGTGGCGTAAGTTTTCGGATTGAGCCGGGCGAATTTGTGGCCGTGATGGGACCGAGCGGCTCGGGCAAAAGTACCTGCATGAATATTTTAGGCTGTATGGATCAACCGACTGCCGGGCGATATTGTTTTCAAAATGTCGATGTCGGCCTGCTGTCGCGCAATCAGCGCACTTTGTTACGCCGTCATTATCTGGGTTTCATCTTTCAGGGCTTCAACCTGCTTAACCGCACCTCGGCGTTGGAGAACGTGGAATTGCCGTTGATTTATCGCGGTATCGACAGCGATGTCCGCCGCGCCGCCGCCTATCAGGCGCTCGACACAGTCGGCCTGAAAGGTTGGGAGCACCACACGCCCGGCGAATTATCCGGCGGGCAACAGCAGCGGGTCGCCATTGCCCGCGCTATCGTCACTCAACCTTTGTTGCTGTTGGCTGATGAACCGACCGGTAATCTCGACTCGAAACGCAGTGAGGAAATCATGGAATTGTTGACGACATTTAATCGCGATAGGGGGATTACCATCGTCATGGTTACTCATGAAGCCGACATGGCGGCTTACGCCAAGCGTACCGTGCATTTTCGCGACGGCCTGATCGAAAGCGATCAAACCCAACCCGGAGACAGCTTATGCTAGGCGTTGCCTTACGATTGGCATTGCGGGAAATGCGGCGCAACATCATGCGTTCGGTGCTGACCATGCTGGGCATCATTATCGGCGTTGCCGCCGTGATTGTGCTGGTTACCCTCGGCAGCGGGGCCACCCGGCAGGTGACGCAGCAAATCGCCAATCTGGGCAGTAATCTGTTGATGGTTAGCGTCGGCAAGCGCATGGGACCGGGGCAAAGTTCTACGGCCCCTGCCTTCAAATTGACCGATGCCGAAGCGTTGGCCCGCGAGGCTCCTGCACTGGCTGCCGTGGCGCCGCAAGCATCGTCAGCCTCCACGGCTATTTTCGCCAATGAAAACTGGGGCACGACCGTGACTGGCAGCACCGAACAGTATTTCACGGTCAATAACCGTCAGTTAGCGGAAGGCCGTATTTTTACCGGCAGCGAGGCGCGTTCCGGCGCTGCCGTCTGTGTTATCGGCGAAACCGTGCGCGTCAAGTTGTTCGCCGGACAAAGCCCGCTCGGCGCAAAAATGCGCCTACGAAAACTGTCGTGCGAAATCGTCGGATTACTCAAGCCCAAAGGCCAGTCCACTATGGGCAGCGACCAGGACGACATCGTCATTGTGCCGTTGCGCACTTTTCAGCGCCGGATTGCCGGTAATGACGATGTCAGCCTGATCCAGGTATCGGCCAAGGACGACATATCGACGGATGCGGTTAAACAGGAGCTGCAGCGACTGCTACGAATCCGCCGACATTTGTCGGCGGACGAAGACGATAATTTTAATGTGATGGATATGAAAGAGATCGCCTCCATGCTGTCAGGAACCACGCAAATGATGACGGGATTACTTGGCGCCGTAGCGGCGGTGAGTCTGCTGGTCGGCGGTATCGGCATCATGAACATCATGCTGGTGTCGGTTACCGAACGCACCCGCGAAATCGGCATCCGCCTTGCCATCGGCGCGCTGGAAAACGAAATATTGCTACAGTTTCTGGTGGAAGCGGTGGTGCTGTCGTCGTCCGGCGGGTTAATCGGCATTGTACTGGCGCTGGCTTCTTCCAGTATATTGGCCGCTGTTTTGCAGGTGCCGTTGGTGTTTAATCTACCGGTTATCGCCGTTGCGTTTGTGTTTTCGGCGACGGTCGGTATCGTATTCGGCTATGTCCCGGCTCGCAAGGCGGCACGCATGGACCCGATCGAAGCGTTGCGTCACGAGTAGCCCGCAAAGCCGAGGCTGCGGTCATTGCCAGGCAGTTCGATCCACGTTCGAATTGTCCATAATCGCAGCCAACCACTTGATCTTTATCGGTGCCGCAAGCCGAACACCCTTCTCTCTACCCAAATTTTTAAAGACAATTCTCGGCTCGCCTGTCAAAATCGGGATCATTTCCATTGAACAGATTCGTCATCAAACGGAGCACCGTGTGCCATGAAACTCCAACATATCGATATACATAACGCCATTACCGCATTAACTTGCTCGCTGGATTTAGTGGGCGTTGACGAAATCAGGCATGGCAAACGGGTGGCCGTCATGGCGAGGGCTATTGCCGAGCATTTGAACTGGCCGGAGAGCGAATGCCTGTCCATACTGTACTCGGGCATGCTGCATGATTGCGGGGTGTCCAGAATTCATGAACACCGCCGAATCACCGAAACGCTGGAATGGGAAGGTGCGGAGGATCATTGCATCCGCGGCGCCGATTATTTATCGGCCTGTCAGCCGTTGGCGCATTTGTCCACCGAAATCCGCTACCACCACACCCGCTGGGAAAAACTGCTGGAGACGCCTATCGATGACCGCCTCCGCTTACGCGCCAACCTGTTGTTTCTCGCGGACCGTGTCGATGTACTGCAAGCGCCTTTCCTGGACAGCGGCCTGATCATGATCCAGTATCCGGGGATTATCGCCCGAATCAAAATGCTGTCCGGCATATTGTTTGCGCCGGAGTTGGTCGACGCCTTCGTTGAAATCGCCGATGTCGAAGCGTTTTGGCTGGCAATGGAACACGAATATCTGGATGAAGACTTACGGCGCATCGGCAGCCATACCCCAAAGACTTTGCTCAGTATTCCCGCACTCAAAGAATTGGCGCGGCTGTTTTCCCGCGTGGTGGACGCCAAATCCCCGTATACCGACGAGCACTCGCAGCGGGTAGCGCATATCGCCCGGCAATTGGCTATGGATTTCGGCATTGAAGGTTACGAACTGGAGCAGGTCGAAATCGCCGGGCTGTTGCACGACATCGGCAAGCTGCGGGTATCCGAAGACATCATCGACAAACCCGGCAGCCTGACGCCGGAGGAACGGGCCACCATGCACCGTCATAGCTACGATACCTTCCGCATCCTGCAACGCGTATTTGAAGACTCGAAAATTCCGGTATGGGCCGGATTCCACCATGAGACCTTGATCGGCGACGGCTATCCTTTTAAAAACGGCAACAAAGAACTGGATCTGGAATGCCGCATTATTACCGTTGCCGATATTTTCCAGGCCTTAGCGCAAGAACGGCCTTATCGCCGCACCATGACGCTTGAGTATATTCTGAACGATTTACAGTCGCGCGTTGAAGACGGCCATCTCGATGCCAAAGTGGTTGCCAAATTGGCCGAGAATGCCGAACTCTATTACCGGCTGGCTGTGGCTTAAGTCAGGTTAGCTCGAACGATAACGTATTTTTTGCTGAAGTTCTGTATGATATAGCCCAACACAACAACATAGTGAGGTGCCGACTATGAATCAAAAACAGTTATTTGATCAGGCGTTAAGCCTCCCATTAGCCGATAGAGCGGCTTTGGCCGAACAACTGCTTGCCAGTCTCGATCAGCCTGATCCACAAATGGATGAATTAATAGCCATTGAAGCCGAACGTCGGATTGATGCTTACGATAACGGCAAAATGCGTTCAATACCGGCCCATCAAGTTTTCAGCCGATTAGAATCGAATTGAAAATCAGTTTTCTCGAAGCAGCTGAATGTGAGCTGCAATGCGCAATGTGATCTTGCCCGAATTTCACGGACACTTAACTAAGCGACTTTTTTAGCTTCAAACGTTTCTGGGCTGACATAGCCCAATTTGGAGTGAAGCCGTTTGCGATTGTAATACACTTCAATATATTCGAACACTTGATACTTGGCTTCCGAACGCGTCAAAAACCGTTCGCCATGCACCGCTTCGACCTTAAAGCTATGGTTCCAGCTTTCCATTGCCGCATTATCGTAGCAATCGCCTTTCTTGCTCATACTACAAACCAATTGATGCTGGGTAAAAAGTTTCTGATAAGCGGCAGAACAATACTGGCTACCCCGGTCTGAATGCACAATGACACCCTTTGGCATGTGACGACGCCACAAGGCCATAACCAAAGCATCGCAAACCAAAGCAGCTGTCATGCGTTCTCCGATCGCCCAACCAATCACCCGGCGGGAATAAAGCTCAAGCACCACCGCCAAATACAACCAGCCTTCTTCCGTCCAAATATACCTGATGTCCGACACCCACTTTGGGTCAGGTACATCCGCAGTAAAATTTTGTTCCAACAGGTTGGGCGCGACAGGCAAGGAGTGGTTGCTGTTGGTGGTGGCTTTATATTTCTTGGCCGCTTTCGCACGCAAGCCATTATCCTTCATCAGCTTAGCCACACGGTGCCGACTGGCCGGTTTGCCTTCTTCTTGAAGCCGCCGGGAGATTCTGGGTGAGCCAGGTCGGCCTTTTTCGTCCTCAAAGACACGTTTGATTTCAGTCAACAGCTTTTGGTTAGCTTGATCCCTGTCAGAGAGGGGCCGATTTTTCCAACTGTAGTAACCACTGCGTGAAACCGATAGCAGGCGGCACATCATACCCACGGGATAATGATCTTCGTTGCCTTTAATCATGGCGTACTTCACTTGGGCATTTTTGCAAAGTACGCTGCCGCCTTTTTTAAAAAGGCCACCTCTTCCTCAAGGCGAGCGTTTTCTCGTTTAAGGCGCGACAATTCAGCTTGTTGGAGCTTTTGCTCTTCAAAAGGCTGGCCTGTCTGACGGCGTTTTGACCGCCATGAATAGAGCATTGATTCGGCAATCCCCAAATCCTGAGCTACCTTGGGGATACCATCACGATCGGCACGTTCCAATGCCTGCTCTTTAAACTGGGCTGTATATTTGTTTCGAACAGCGGGGGAAATTGATTCTTTTTTTGTTTTCATTATTGACCTCGGTTTTAGAGATTACTCTCTTAGCCGAGTGTCCGCTAGATCGTGGCAAGATCACTTTGCCCAATATCCACCTGTACCGCTTCAAGCTCGGGGGTCTTCGCGTGTCGCCGCCGCCCATTCCGGCGAATAATCCGCCATAATGGACAGGTCTGGAACATCCATCACCACGGTTTCACTGGCGATAAGCGTACCGATGACGCTGACTGCATTGCGTAATGCCAAGCGCATGACTTTTACCGGGTCAATGACGCCGATCTCCAGGAAGTTGCCGTAACAATGGTACTGGGTATCCAGTGTGTAATGATCGTCATGCTGGGCGTTGAGGCAGGCAATGACGGCCTCGCTGTTTAAACCGGCGTTTTGGGTGATTTTCAATAAGGGAGCGGCCAGGGCTTGCTGCATGATGTACAAGCCTTGCTGTTGCTGGGCATTTTCGGCAATGGTTTTTTCAAGCACCTCAATGCAGCGAAACAACGCGAGGCCGCCGCCGGGCAGGACACCTTCTTCCAATGCCGCTTTGGCGGACAAATAGGCATTTTCAATGCGCACCATGCGTTCTTTAATTTCAAAATCGGTGTTGCCGCCGACGCTAAAAGTGCCGGTTTTTCCTGACAACAGCGCGAGACGTTCCTGTAATTCGCCAAAGTCGTGTTGATTGCCGGTCGCCGAACCCTCGCCGGGTTTTCTGGCCAAAATAAGCTCGGCTTCCCGGCGTAGCGTTTCGGATAATTGAGCGACGGCGGCTTGATCGCCCTCCGCACCGATAATAGTCGTGCCGTTTGCGGTAATGACCGCTTTTCTCGCCTGCCCCAGTTGCTCTAGCGTGACCTGTTCAAGTTTGCAGCTCAAGCCGGGCGCGTCAATAATCGCCTGGCCGCCGGTCAGCAAGGCCAAGTCGTTAAGCCGGTTAATGCGCCGGTCGCCAAAGCCGGGCGGTTTAACCGCTACGACGTTGAAAATGCCGCGCACATGGTTCAGCAACAAACCGGTCAGGCCGCTGCCGACTACATCATCGGCAATCACCAATAGCGAACGCCCTTGCTCCTTGACTTGTTCCAGGATGGGGACTAACTCCATCAAGTCGCTGATTTCCCGGTCGTACAACAAAATATAGGGATGCTCCAGCACGGCTTCGGCGCGGGTCTTGTCGGTTATGAAATACGGCGACAAATAGCCTTGCTCGTACTGTATGCCGTCAACGATGTCCAGTTCGTCTTCCAGGCCATTGCCCAACTGAAAAGTCAGCGTTCTTTGCAAGCCCAGTTCTTCCAGGGCCTGGGCCAGTAATTTTCCGGCTTTAACTTCGTTTTTACTGGCTACCGCAGCGATTTTTTCCACCCAGTCTGAGCTAACGCCGGTCACCGCCTTGTCCAGCAGGTTTTTTTCCACCAAGGTCAGCGCCAAATCCAGACCTTTTTGTAACTGCATGGGATGGAAGCCGGCCGCAACGCTTTTGAGGCAGCCTTGGGCAAGCGCCTGGGCAAGCACAATAGCGGTAGTCGTGCCGTCGCCGACCTGCCTGGACATCGCACCGGCAACGTCGCGCAACATCCGGGCGCCCAAATCGGCAATACGGTCCTGTAGCGTCATGGCGTTCGCTACGGTTACGCCGTCACGGGTAAACACCGGCGCAATGCCGTCGGTGCGATGCTGTATCATCACCGCAGGACCGGCGCTGCCATAGGTTACCGCGACAGCGCGGGCAACCCGGTTGATGCCCTCCATGACGCGTACCCGTATCTCGGGGTTGTAAATAATCTGTTTACTCATAAGTGTTTCCGTTTATGGCTGGCGGCCCGGCCGGGCATTCATTTTCATCAATGTCTGCCCGACTTCGGCGCGGGTGTGATGGGCGCGTTTTAACCGCGCCCAGGTACGGATCAATTGTTTATCCCAATGGTCGAAACTGGCTTTTAGCAGCAGTTCCTCTTCAACAGAGAGTTCTTTTTTCCAGAACTCCACCAGTTCTGCAACACGGTCATTGCCGATACGGTAAACCAGCGCCTTTTCTTCCGCCGTCACCTGTCTGATGGTGTCATCCAACTGTATGACCATTTCGTGCAAAAATTCTTGATCCTGTTGGTTCATTATTATCCCCAAGCTCATTGCCCTAGCCGCTGGGCAGAAACTTTTCCAGATAAATGCGCTCCTTGGGAATGCCCAGCTCGGCGCAGACCGCAAACGTTGCATCCACCATGCCCGGCGGGCCGCATAAGTAAAGATCCGGTTTGGCGGCGGTTTCCTGTAAATCGCGGCGTAAAATATCCACCACGCTGCCTCTTTCGCAATGCCATTCATCCGAACATTTCCAAACGCAGTTTCTCAGCTCCAGCGTTTTCATTTCCTCCGCCAACCGGTCAAGTTCGTCCAGGTAAAAAATCTCTTCCTCGGTATTGACGCCAAAATAAATCACGCATTTTTGCGGTTCGTCCCATTCATGCATCCGCCGAACCATTGATAATACCGGCGCGAGCCCTGTGCCGCCGGCGACAAAATAGCGCGGCGTAAAGCCGTTTTCTTTTAAGCCGAAGATACCTGAAGGCCCTTTGACGTTTATCTTTTGGCCGATTTTGGCGTCATTTTTCAAATACGTTGAAAATTGTCCACCCTCTACTATGCGGATCAAAAACTCCAAATCGCCCTGTTGATTGGCGGTGTTGGCAGGCGAATAGGAACGCGTGATGTCCGTGCCTGGGATTTCCAGATCGAAAAACTGCCCGGAAGCAAAGTTAACCTGTTTGTCGTCACCGGTGCGTTTGAGCTGGAATTTAACCACGTTACTGGAGATCTGCGACAGCTCGACCACTTCCGTTTCAAACGCCAAACCTTCGGGCGAAAATGAAATGCGGTCGTAGGTATAAGGCACTTCGACTTCTATATCCGTTGTCGGGTAACAACGGCATAACAACACTTCGCCGGCTTCCTCTTCTTCGTAAGGCAGCGCTTGGGAACTGAATTTACCCAAAACGTAATCGCCTTCCGAGCAATAGCCTTTGCAAGTGGCGCAGCCCCCTTCGCGGCAAGAGGCCATTAAATAAATATCCTGGCGCAATCCAGCGCTGATGACATCCTCATCGGAACGGCATTCAAATGTTACCGACTCGTCATCCTGAGTAATAATTTTTACCTGATGTGTACTCACCATTAACTACAACTCCTGTTCTGCTTTTTTGTCCCGGCCATTCATGCTGAAAAATGCCAACACATGTTGAACGGCGCGTCTCGACGCTTCTAATGTCAATGAACAGCCTTCCTGGACCAGCTTGTTATCTTGGTAAATAGTCCAGCGCCACATGAACTCCAGGTCTTCCGTGTAGGCGGTGTAGGGTTGTGAATCATAGAGCTTGGTAAGATCGGAGTTCTGATTCAGCATTCCGCTGTCTTGTTGATACGACACTGCATTTGATGGTTCTAGCATGGTTCACCGTGTTATTTATGGATTTCCTTTTAAGGCGGGACACACGCAAGGCTTAACCGTTCGCCCTGAGCTTGTCGAAGGGCTCACCACGAACGGCTTAACCTTAAATTGTCCCTGCTTAAACAGAAAACCTTATTTATGGATTCCGGGAAGCGCCCGCACAGCACACCTTTCATACTATGCGGATGCCCCGATGACTTATCAGGTCATGCACTCGACCTGATTTCCGACGTCGCTCAAATCACGACTGCAAAGCGATGACTTTTACGCCGCGCTCTTTACGCAATTGTTCCAGCGACAACGCGTAATAATCGGTGTTTCTAAGCTCCATGAGTTTGGTGCCGAGAATCCGGTCGGTATCCATAAACACATTCACAGGCATGATCGGCGGTTTGTTTTTTATCCTGAAATCGATATGAAGTTTTTCGGCTTCGTATTTATCCGTGCAGGCGGCCATTTTAGCCACTACCGCATCAGCCACTTTTTGCGCATTCGTGCCGCAGGTGTTGTTGTTAAGAAACTGCTGGTCGTTGAACTCGTGATGCTTAAGCATAGCCACTTTTTCTTCGATTTTGACTTCAACCCAACCCCAATCGAGCTCAAGCGAATAGTCAGCGCGCAATGGCGTGGTGTATTTTTTGCGAAAATCGACCAAAAAAGCAGCGCCTTGAGCCAGTGTTCTCAGTCCGTCGATTTTCTGCATCCACTCGTCGCGTACCGGGTTGTCATGAATTTTGTAATTAGCCATAGTGAACTCCTAAGATTGCAAGTCTTTCAGTTTGGTATCGAGACCCATCAATTCTGATGTGATGGTAAAAGTATCGCCCAATGTGTAAGCGCGGCCGATGGTCGAGCTGACATCCACCAGGAAGTCATATACCGAGAAGTTCTTACCCAGTATCTCGGCGACTTCGGCGCAATCCACCTCGATTTTGCCGGTTGCTTTCAGCCACCAATACCCTGCGCGGTCTTCAACGACCAAGGTTGGATTTTCATCGGCATGATCGCCCAACAAATATTCATCAACGATGACGTTAATTTCGTCGGATTTTTTTAATACCAGCACCACTTCATTGCTTTCGTGGAACACCTGGTTTTCTTCGGCAAAATACTCGTCGGAAAAAGCTTTTCCGTTTTTTGCCATGATCCCAGCGCCATATGCATTTGAACTTTTAGACATTGTTTATTCCTTTTATTTAAGGCCGGTTAGGACTGTTTTAACGAGCGCCGCGGTATCGACTTTGTAGCTGATTGGATCGGCGCAGTCGCGTTTCCAGTCGTCAAAAACACGTTCGAGCGCCGCTTCGACCGCATCCCTGCTTGTTACGCCCTTGATTTCAGGGATTTTGGAGAAAATGCCCATGAAGTCTTTCAATGCATTGACCGTTCTGGGTAACCATTTATTAGTCCAGGCTCGCAGCAGGCGTTTGTTGTAATCGCCAAACTCCGCGTCATCGGCCAGGCAGTGAAAGAACATGTCGCCGGTGATGCCTTTGGTTTGTGAATGGTACAACTGCATTTGGTTGATAAAAAACGGCGTCAGGTTGTCGCCGAAATAGGACGACAGTCTCAAGAAGAATTCACGGCGCACAAACTGGCCGAATAATGCGTCATAGACCATGTGGCCCGACCATAGGATTTCATTCCAATCATAAGTGGCTTGCCAGATGTCTTCGACCGTTTCCCTGGCGCTTTTGTAAATAGCGCCTTGCGTCCATTCTTTTTTGGGTTCATCCGTGGATTCGGGGAAGCCTGGAACCAGTTTTGCCAGGAATGTTCTTTCCAGCTGAATCATTTGGGCGTTATCGACCTTGTCCAAACCGATCATCGCGATACTCATGCGCAGGGTGTCGCCCAGGCAATCGCGCGAAGCGGATGAGTGCGAGTTGAACAATCCGTATTCGCTAAAGCAGAATGCGCCCAGATAATCGTTCAACACTTCATCGCGCCATTTAGGATCGATGGAACGCACTTGGCCGTCTGCCGAATAAGCTTTCAGGAAACGATCGGTATAACGCCATTCTTCGGCTTTATCTTTTACATACAGCGCATGCCAGCGCAGGGCCGGGTCGCGGTGCCGGTGCCAGTCGGTGGTGTGCAGCTCGGTGGTTTCATTCCCCCAGGACGGCCGGCCGCCGTGGAATTTTTGCGTCCAGTCGCCCCAATCCAAACCGCCGGGAATCCAGTCCGGCGTAGGTTGCGCGTAGCAGCACAAAATTTCGTATTCGGTTAAACGGCGTCCGCGCGGTTTAACAAAATAATTCATCTTGTTTTGTGTATCTAAAGGCTGAGCAGGTACGGCATCGGCAATTACTTTTGCCATCGCCGGATCTGTCAAGCCTCGTTTTCCAGTTTCTACTTGAATCGACATAGGTGTCTCCCGTGTTGTTTGTTTTTAGCAATCGCCGGTTTTATGCGCCGTTGCGGGTGTGGATGCCAACTCCCCACAAGGCTCAAGCAAACCGGTCATTGCTGATGTGTTTAAACGTTAAAGTGATTTCAGCGGATCGGCAAAAACACAGTTGAGCTTTTTGATGTCGTCCAATGTCCACAGCTTGCCGTCTTTATCGGTATGCGGCTGTGCAATCAGAGTCTTGCCGTCACTACGCACACCGTGCAGTTCGGCGATGACTTCGGACAATTCGCGTCCTTCGTATTGTTCAAAGATGTTTTGGCATTCGTAACGTTCAGGCTCGGACAGCCACATGCGCTCGCCCCAGTCGTCGCTGAATGAATGTTTTTTGCCGTTCAATTCATGCACGCGCAGGGTGCTTGCGCCTTTGCACAGGCTGGGGCAAAACGGCACTTGGGAGACGCGATCGATGTAGATGGGGTGATTGTTTTCGATGAACCACATCAACGGAATAAAGCCGCTGTTTGGATCTTCGCAACCGCGCGCACGCCATTCTTCATAGATTTTGCCGTAGTGCTCGTGCCAGCCTGGGTAGTTGGCTTCAAACCATTCGGCTTCTTCGGCAGTCGGCAGCGTCAACCGGAAGAAACCGGTCGGCCATAAGGCATAAGCGATCAGGAATAAGTCGTGATGCGCCCAGTAGGCGTCTTTTTTGGCGTCGCGCAAGCTGGCAGGCGACTGAACGCCGTATTTACCCAAACGGCCGATCCAGATACCGCCCCAATCTTCGTATACCCAACGGTTCCAGGTTTTAACCCAAGGCTCGACCTTGAAGTGGCTGCCGTACTCGAATGCCATGCCCAGTACCGGGGTAAAGTATTTTTGCTGAGTCCAGAACGCATTGTTAAGGTCTGTATTCAGGTATTTTGAAGCCGCTTCGTCGTTAGCAATGGACACCACGGTTTGATAACCGTTAGCCATATGCCGCAACTCGTCGGTTTCGATAGACAGGAATACCGTCGGGGTAATTTCATCGCCGTTTGCAGCCGCCCATTCGGTCACCGCAACAATCAACGGATTGGTAAAGCAGGCTTCACCGACCAACTGCAAGTTAATCGAGCATTCAACCGCATCGCCGGAAATAAAGCCGTCCGAAAATACCCGTTTCATGCCTTTCCACAGCGGCCCGATCGTCCGGGTGCGGCGGGCGTCGTTGTGGCCGGCCGGATCCTGGCCGTTTTTGGAGAAGTAATAGTTCACATAGCCGCATTGGTTGGTGTGACGGATCTCATCCAGGGTTTGCGCCAGATAACCGTTTTTTTGCTCAGGCGCGGTTGCCGAATCCCATAACATACCTGTCGCGGCAATCGCGTTGTATTCGCCCACTTCCAGAAAGTTGGACACCAATTTCATGGTTTCGTTCCATTTTGGATGTACGCGTTTAGCCGCATCCACACGCGCCAAAACGTCTTGCAAGCTGCCGAATTGACGTTCGTCTTTAACCGATTCCATACGCGCATATTCTTTAGCGATCAGCTTGAATTGCTCTTTGGTATCGTTAGCCATTTTGTACTTGGTCGGATATTTGGTCCGGTTTTTCTCAAAATCCCAAGTAAAACTTTGTAACCATCTGTGCACTTCCTGTGCATTGACACTCACGGGTGCGCGATTGGCCGCCAGAGCGTCAGTCGCTGCTTTTGTTGCTGTACTTATAGCCATATAGACTACTCCTCATGTTTTTGTTTTAGATAAAATCAAATAGGCCATCGTTACTATGCAAACAAAGAAACACAACACGTCTTAATGCGAAGTTCCAGGCTGAACGACGACCTGTAACGCTAAAGGCAAGCACCGTGCCAAACTTTGACCAGACAAAAATAACCAATAAAAACAAAAAGATAGAAGAGCTCGACGGCAATAGAGAGAAATCTAAACATTGTCCAGTTAGTAGACACTGTCCAGTTATAAAACGTACAGTTTGCATAAATTCGAACGGCACCCGGTTAGACGACGACAACCTGCCTGCGACAACCTGCCGCGCGGCAAAATGTCATATTTACTAGAGGGATAGAGCTGACTAGAATGAACCCACTCTTAATGATTACAGCCTCCTAAAGGGTTTTAAGAGCTTTTTGTGCGGTCAATATCTATTGACCGCATTTTTTTTGCGTGCTGATTCGCCTTTCGCTTTTCTTGAGGCGTTGTTTTGAGACAAGTTGTCGCGCGGCAACGTGTCGCATGTTTAATCTCCCCCGGTCAAGCTAGAATCAAGCGTTATTGTTTAGCGTTTTGTTGTACAGACTCATTGAGGAAAGTATGCCCATTTTTAATCAACCGGATTTTTTTACTATTCGCCAGCTTGATCTGGAAAACAAGCTGATTTTGCCGACAACACAACTGTATGGCCAAGTCAGTTTTCAGCTTAATTCCTTGTATCAGGATATGCGTAGCGCATTAATCGATGCTCACGGCGTTGTGGCTGCCGCAGCCAAACGGGTTTACGAGCATCCTGTTGAAACATTGACTGCTTGGTATGACCAGGCCGCTTATACCGGCACTGCCTTTTATGCCCAGGTTCAGACCGCTGTGTTGCCCGTTTATCAGGACTGGCAAGTCACGGTGAGCACAGGCAAGGAAAAAACAGGTCAGTATTTACAGGCTTTTTGGGATAACCCTGAACAGGTAACCTTAGCGGCCTTTGAGCCGGTGACTCGTTATGTGACAACGGCCAGTGAACAGTCTGAGCGGTATTGGCAAATGTTTATGGATAACCCTGAACAATTTATGCTGAACGCACTCGCCCCGATAACTGATTATATGACCTCGCATAGCGCAGATGCCGAAGCGATTTTGATTAGCAGTTACTATGCTCTGGCGGATTTTTTCAGTTTGTTGATGGCGCAGCCTTCAGCGACCTTACAGGCTTTGTCTCACAATGCCTTGTCGGCTTTACTTGATGTTTATTTTGATGTTATTTCATCGTTACTGGTTATAGCGTAAGAACATGACAACTTAACCTGGCAGGTAGATCCATTGGTCCATGCGCCGCCTAAAGCGCCTGCTTTGGGTGCTCTCGGCAACGCATGGAACAAAATATCTACCTATATAATAGTGTGTCACAAAACGTAATTTTTAGAATCGCAAAATCAGCTTTGCTACGCCAAACATCACGAGATGCCTAGGCGGAGTAGCAAAGCCCGCCTTGTAATTTGAATAGGGTCATCGTCAAAGAAATTGCCGATCAGCACAAAGCCCTGTTAACGAACAGGGCGGTCCCGAAGCTAATGTTTGTTAGCCTATCTATCAGTGCCTGGATTTGTTGCTGTTTTGTTGCGCGGCCGGATAAGAATGGCTTGAGAGCGTGGCTTGTCGGTCGATTAACAGCGCCGTGAGTTGATCCAGTTTTACGTCCAAACCGGCTACATTGTGCCTGAGTTGCTTCAGTTCATCTTGCACGTCACGGATATTTTCATGCATCTGTTGAAAATGAATCTGAAAGTATTGGCTGTGTGGGAAATCGGTTGATTGATCGTTCCGCTGTGAATCTTTAAATCCAGCGGGTTTTATAACCGCGCGGCCTTGTTGTTCTTGTAAAAGCTTTAGTGTGCTCATTATTCCCCTCGCCTTGATGATTATTTAATGGCTGAGTATGTATTGGCTTATTGCCGTCAACTCATCATCACTTAACTGCACAAATCCAGGCATTTGCATACTGTCTGGACGTTTTTTACCCGGAGCCTTGGTCCAGGCCACAATGCCGGCCGAATCGCCCGCATAAATTTCTTTAATTTCCTGCAACGCCGGCCCAACGGTGGGCAACGTGGCATGGTGACAAGCGGCGCAGTTTTGGTTAAATGCGCTTTCGCCGGGAGCTGAGATTTTGCTTTCCTGATCTTTTGCATCCAGCTGCGCGTGTTCTCCGGCTTCTTTAACGGCGGCCATATAATTGGCGGTTTTCTCGGCGATGGCCGTCTTGTGGTCAGCCAAGGCGTTTTCCCGATAATCATGCCTGGCGATGCCCATAATGATGGCTGCACAGGCAAAACAGGCAATAATCCGCTTTAAGTTGTCATCAATCAGATGACCTGGACTCGTCAGGTTTTGCCACATCCACCAAATAGCCGGCAATGCCGACGAGCCACCCAGCATCAGCAGCAAAGTAAAACGCCAGCTCATGCCTTGCGCCGGCAAGGTCACAAACACCACCAACCCGGTCAGGATTTGAACAATGGTGGCGCCAAAGGCGAAGGCGTAAAAGAATCGGCGCACATCAATAACCCGCAATTTGCTGAACTGGACCTCCTGCAGAAATGTTTTACGCCCGCTCCACCAGACAAAAAATAACGAGCTAAACAACACGGCGGCTGAGATAAAATGCAGATAACGCTGCAACACGTTGGGTAGCAGCATCGCGGAAAAGAAGCCTTTGACTTGCGGCCAATATTCAGGAAACAGCATCAGGTTGACATTGGTCATGAATATCAAAGGGATAAACAGAAATAGCGCAGTTTCCAGGGCGGCAATGCCAATGTGCAGTTCTGGAATGTTGATGAAGTGATTCCACCAGAACTTGTGTACATAAGCCAATAGAAAAGCCAGCGTCACCATGGGAATGACCGCCATCCACATATCGCCTATTAACGCACTGGACGCATAAAACTGCGGCGCATAGAGTGTGTTGATAATCAACAGGGGGGCGACCCCCATAACCACGGCCAAACTTTTATTAACAGTGACCGTCTGCATAATTCTGTAGGCAAGCTTTTCATAATCAGGCGTTTTCAGGCCTTTGATTTGACAAACCAGACTGAACATGGAACCGCCGAGCATTAAATGCACAAACACGATATGCACCAGGAACGACACAATCAGCAAGATTTCCAGCAATCCTTCCGGGGCTGGTAAAGGTAATGGAATATCGCGAGGAATAGGGGCATTCATTATTCATGTTCTCCATTGGTAATACTCAGATTGGGTAAAGTTCCGTAAACGGTAGCGGCTGAAATTTTGTCGGGCTTCGGGATACCGTTGATTTGCGCGCCATTAAAGGCGGCAGCCCGCTTTTGCAGCGAGGCAAGATAGATGGCAAGCGCATCAAGTTCGGCTTTATTCCCCGGAAACGGCGGCATGAAATAACGTGCGCGGTGCATGTTTTCAATGTAAGCAGCAATTACCTCGGACTTCCATGGCTTTCCGCCATACATTTTTTTAAGTTGACCGCGTATGCTGTTAACGCCGTTGACGGTATGGCAACGGGTGCAGGTTTGTTCAAAAACCTCGCGCCCGGCGCTGATTTGATTGTCGGCTGTCACCTCTCGAATACCGGCGTAGGTGGCATGTTGCAGGATGCCGTCGCGCTGCAATAACGGGTAATCCGCTACACGGATGCCGTTGGCATACATGTAGTTACCGATAATAAAGGGCTTACGAATAAATTCGCGCACCCGCTCAAATTGCCCCAGCATGGCAAACAGCAGCAGTACCGAGACCAGGTATTTTGCGCCATGAACTTGGCCTGGACGTTTGACTGATAACCATAATACCCGGCCTACATAAAACAAACCGACAATCAATAGCAACTTCAATCTGCCGTTCCAGCTGACATATTCCTGCGTGGTGACGGCCACAGGTATGTTTGCCAGCATGTGATTGGGTATCACTTGATAGTACCAGATCGAGGCAACGATCAGCCCCAGCATCCAGGCGCCCGACCAGTTCGATATAACGCGCAAAACCATAGTGCGAAAGGCAAGATCATGCCGGGTGAACAAATAAATCAAACAGATCATGGTCATGCCGCCCATCACCATAGCCAATGTGGTTCTGAACGCCAACTGAGGAAGATACATGGGATTGAACAGACCGGACATCAACGTGCGTTCAGTCACCCAGTTGCCAGGGTCCATCATAAAGCCAAGAATGGCGACGATAATAGCCATGGTAATCCAGGAAAAAACGGCCAGAAAAATCCCCAGACGAAGGTGCTTTAACTTGGCTTCCGGCGAGCGTCCGGCAGTTTGCCAGCTCAGGAAATACGCCATAATCAGGCTGACTTCAGAGACAAACACGATCCATTCGACAAACCAACCCCAAAAAAACACCCTGATCAAGCTGCCGATCGCCGCCGGATTAACCAGCGATGCTGAAAACCAGATACCTACACCGGTTAACGCACCCAGCGTAGTCGTGATAATGAAGATTATTTTTAACAAACGGTACGCCAGTTTGTCCCAGCGTGCGTCTTCGCGGCGAATGCCGGAAAGTTCAAGCAGGGCAACCACCGGTAAAGCACCGACGGCGAAAGCGTGATTGATGATGACATGTAAAATTGCATCGACTGCAATCAACATGCGATTACCGATAAAATCGATATGAAAAATGGGAAAATCCATAAGTTCCTCTTGGTTAGGTAAACCGCTAGTCCATCGCCACATGCTTAACAGCCCGTTATATACCGAGCGATATGGACAACACCGAGTAACTAAGCAACAGTTGTGCCCTTGTATGGAAAACGAATAATATTTTCCAGGCTAGCGAATTTGGCGAGCTGCGGGCTGAGCGAGGCTGGGGGGCTGCAAGTGAACCGGATAATCGGTACTTAATAGACGTCCAATAAAACGACACTAGCCACAATATGAACAATTTGACAGGTTTTTTTCCTGGATTATTTGGTCGCAACCCGGTAGCGAAAGGCCCCCCACTCTCTACGATGGATGCACGGAACACCTGATTTGCGCATGCTTTAGAACACCATCATCGTAATATTGATACCGGTGTTCGGGTTCAACCGCTCCATAAACAACTTTCTGACAATCTGTCCTGAAAAAAGCGCCGCCACCATGCTTACAGATACCGAGACCCCGATCTCAGCCGGTAACAAGCTGTTAAGCGGAAGCCATGTCAACGAATAGCGTTTTTGGGGCACCTATCAGCCGAAGCAGGGATGGTTTAATCGTTTTAACGATCAACAAATAGCCCCATCCAAAGGCTGAAATTCCAGGCCGCGGCTGCCATCAATAAATTGATGCAGTCCCTGACGGTACCCTTGAGGAAGTTTCTGACTAAACGAAAGCCGGACTTTAAATGGCCAACGATCGGCTCTATGGCTGCCCGGCGCTGACAGCGCTTGCGCTTTTTGTCCCGTTGATAACGATTGTCGCGTTTTAGCGGCGGAGACTTAAGCGCAGGTTGTTGACTTCCTTGCCATAAGTGCGGCGCTGTTGAATGCCGTAAGCCTTAGCCGGCTTGTTCAGGCGGTTGATGAGTTTGATCGCCAGTTTACCGTCGGTGGGGGTAGGTGATGTTCTTTTCCTGCACTTTAGTATCGATGTTAACCGTGTCTTCCAGCGCAGCTTTACCGTGTAATATCACGCTGAGTTGAAACAAAACACCTGATCGACACCTTTCGCTTAGCCCCTTAAAATGACAAATTGGACTGTAGACCGGGAGGCGCAGTGGTGGGCAAACAAAAGAGCCGCTGCAATATTTGCCCCTGGGAATAAAGCACATCCGATCTACAAGGCTAGGCAGTGCCGATCTATGATTAGCGCTTTCCAGCGCATCGATAATTTCATAGATGGAATTAAAAGGATTGTTTTCTTCATGTCCTTCGTGCTCTGAAGTAAATAATTTTTTAGCCGATTTGGTAATACTTTCACTGTCTCGAGCCGCTAATTTGACATGGCTGCGTATAGCAAGCCGTCATCCCCCGTTTTATTTAAACCGAAACGCTCAATTTTTTTATAAAGCGTAGTACGGGTAATACCCAATTTTTTAGCGGCCAGGGAAATATTGCCATCGCAATCTTTTAATGCGGTTTTGATGCCGTGCAACTCCCAGTCCGACAGGCTCATAACGGATAAATTATCCTGTGCATCAGGATGTCTTGAGCGAGTAATATCAAGCAGCTTTTGCTGTTTTAATTCAGCGATAAAATCAATCGGTAAATCCTGTATGGTGATGAACCGGCTGCTGGCGGTATATAGCGTTGCCCGAATAACATTAATCAATTGGCGAATATTGCCGGGCCAGGGATGCTGCTCAAACAAGCTGATGACTTCCCGGCAAATTTCAATCGAAGCCTCTTCGGTTGACATGGCATTTAATTCCCGTTGCAGAATATGATGAATAATGGCTTTTTTATCGGCGCGATCACGCAGCGGTTGCAAATGGATTTGCGCACCATTCAGGCGATAGTAGAGGTCGCGCCGGAAACGGCCCGCTTCAACGGCTTCCAATAATTGCACATTGGTTGCCGCAACCACCTGCACATCCACATGTATCGGTTTATTACCGCCAACCGGCGTAAATTCCGAGGTTTCCAGCACCCTGAGCAATGTTGACTGCAAATCAAAACTCATATCGCCGATTTCATCGAGAAACAAGATGCCCGTATCAGCCAGCATAAACTTACCGGGTTTGCCTGTGCTTTTCGCGCCGGTAAAACTCCCTGATGCGTAACCGAATAATTCGCTTTCTATCAAATCGTGGGGAATGGATGCGCAATTGATCGCAATCAGCGGCGTGTTTTTTCTGGGACCTACCTTTTTAATGAGGTTCACAAAATGGTCTTTACCTACCCCTGACTCGCCGGTAATTAGAATAGGGATTTTGTATTGCTGCAACTTGACTGCCTTTTTCACCAGCTCTTCCAGTGCCGGTGAAACCGCTGCATCACCGAATGCGCCAGATGTTTTTGGGACAGCCCTGAAGGAAATTTTTTCCAGCACCCGCTGCTGCGCCAATAAATTTTTGGCTACTGGAAAATCCGTATTCACTAATACGCAGATAAGATGCAAAAAGGCAAACAATGAATTCATGCTTTCCTGATGATGGCTGCTGACTAAGCCGATGACCGCCAGCAAATGACCGGATTCATCAAGCAGGGGATAACCCGCTGTAGTAAAAGGATGCAGTACGCTTAAAAAATGCTCCATACCCTGAAAGGCGACCGGTTTTTTCAGCTCGATCGCCGTGCCGATGCCGTTATTGCCTAACACCGATTCCAGCCAGTTGGTTCCCCGTTCACTCGCTCGTGACATGAATGAACCCGGCTGCTGCTCTCCAAGTGCATATAACAATCTGCCGTCAGCGGCGACCAGCATCATCATGACCCCGGCTTCTTTGAGAAAAACATGGAAGTTAAGGTTGAGCTGTTTAATTAATGTTTCTATTTTTTGAGACGGATTATCCAGCTGAATAGGCTGGCTGATGATTTGATAACGGTCCCAATTGGCATAATTACCCAGCGGCAGTCGGTACTCGTCAAGACAGCGTTGCCATGATTCGGTGACTTCAGGGCGAACCCAATCGTATTGATCCGGCGCTGAACGAGTTTGCGTCATCCATTGCCAAGCCTGCATAGGGCGATAAATCTGATAGTCAATGGTTTGTCTCAGCAAGAAAAATTCCTGAGCCAAATTTGACTGCTGTGGGATGTTCAAATCGATAAACATTCAGTTCTCTTGATTATGGGCAAAACATCCAGTCCAAGATAACAAAATCAAAAAATGAGGCAATGCGGCATAGTGTCGCATTGCCTTTATCCTATAAAAGAATAGAAGCGCTCCTTTGGGGGTAGGTGGTAAATTGATTAACCAACCACCTAAACCCAAATCATTAACTGATGTTGCGCACAGATAGTTTTTGTCCTGTTTGTCGCGCTGCCTGGATGTAGTGCGAGTGCGGGCTCAACTCGCGGCGCAGCGCGTGGGAACGAGAAAAAACGAAGAAAACAGGCCTCTGATAGGAACCCAATCCCGCATGCCGCGTCGAGTACCGGAGCTTTCAGCGGGAACAGCCCGCAGGCGAAGCAAAAGAAAGTAACTCGCCTTCGCTAGCGACACCTTAACGTTAAATCAGTATAAATTCGACTAACTGCGTAACATCAGTCATTAATTGTAAATCCTCGCAGTTTTAATTGGTCTACCCCCTATTTTACTGTCACTATTGGGTTAATGCCTTGTGGGCATAGCTAAAAATTTTCCAAATCAATCCTAATGTTTATGAGGACACGATTATGAACATACTGATTACCGGCGGTACCGGTTTTATTGGCAGCGCATTGGCTAAAAACCTGATCAATCAAGGCCATGCGGTTACGGTGTTAAGCCGTAGCCCGGACAAGGTAGCCCAAACATGCGGCTCGGGCGTTAATGCATTGGGTAGTCTGACCCAACTTAAAGCGGAACACAGCTATCAGGTCATCATCAATCTGGCCGGAGCGCCGATTGTCGACGTCCGCTGGAGCGAGGCGCGCAAGCAGCTGATCAGGGATAGCCGCATCGGCCTGACTGAACACCTGATAACCTGTATCGATCGCATGACGGTTAAGCCCGAGTTGTTAATCAGCGGCTCCGCCATCGGCTATTACGGCGACCAGGGCGACACGGTGCTAACCGAACAATCAACGCCCTATGAGGATTTCCCGCAGCAGCTTTGCGCCGATTGGGAAGCCGCCGCGAAACAGGCCGAACAATTCGGCGTCAGGGTCTGCCTGATCAGGACCGGCTTGGTCATTGCCGACGGCGGCGGTTTTCTGCAACGGATGTTGCCGCCGTTCCGCCTGGGACTGGGCGGGCGCTTGGGCGGCGGGCGACAATGGATGTCCTGGATTCACCGGCAGGACTGGATCAATATCGCGCTGACGATGATCGCCGATTCCACTCTGCGAGGCGCTTACAACGCGACCGCGCCGAACCCGGTCACCAACGCCGAATTCACCCGGATTCTGGCGCAATGCCTGAAGCGCCCCGCGCTGCTGCCGGTTCCGGCCTGGCTGTTAAAAATGCTGCTCGGCGAAATGTCGCAGCTGGTGTTGGGCAGCCAGCGGGTTGTGCCGGAACGGCTGCTGGCTCAGGGATTCAAGTTTCAATATACCGACCTTACTGCTGCGTTGGCTGAGGCGTTGTCGCATAAATAGCCAAGCCGACTTTGACCGGCCAAAGAGCTTTGGATTCCAACGCTACTTATTGATCGTTTCCTTAAACCGGGCCTTGGCTAGTTGGCTCTCGCGGCCATGATCGATAATCGGCGCCGGGTAACCGCATACGCTGTGTTTTTTGTCCCATTGATGGATGGTTTTCGGCGGAAAGGCTTGCAGCTCCGGCAGCCAGCGATAAATGTACCGGCAGTCCGGGTCAAATTTCAGCTGCTGTAGCCAGGGATTGAAAATCCTGAAATAAGGCTGCGCATCGCAGCCGGTCGAGGCGGCCCATTGCCAGTTGCCGTTATTGACGCAGGGATCGTAATCGACCAGATGCCGGGCAAAGTAGCGCTCGCCCCAACGCCAGTCGATATGCAGGTCTTTGACCAGAAATGAGGCGACAATCATCCGCACCCGGTTATGCATAAAACCGGTGGCGTTCAACTCGCGCATCCCGGCATCCACGATCGGAAAGCCGGTTTTGCCATCGCACCAGGCCTGGAAATGATCGGGGTTGTTATCCCAATGCAGATCGGCAAACCTTTCCACAAAAGCCCGTCCGAACACCTGCGGAAAGTGGTAGGCGATATGGGTGAAAAAATCGCGCCAGTACAATTGCCTGATCAGCGGATGTTCGCTGCCTAATCGTTCAATAACCGCATAATAAACCTCCCGCACCGAACAGGTGCCGAACTTTAAATGCGCGGAAAGTTTGCTGGTCGCATCCAGCGCCGGAAAATCTCGGGTGTTTTGGTAATCGGCACAGTCGCCAAGCCGTTCCAGTATCGCCAGCGCCTGCTTGCGGCCGCCTTTGATTGACGATTCTGCTGTCGATAAGCCTAGCTGCTCGATGGTCAATTCAGACGCCGCCGTTAAAAAACTTTGTTCCTGCAAAGCCTGCGGCAGCGTAACCGGAAACTGTCTGGCATTGTTATAAAACGCCGTGAACACTTTATAGGCGGTTTTATCGCTTTTCAGGGCTTGCTCCGGCTCATTAAGCAGAAGGTCGGGGAGTATATGCAGCGCAATGCCCAGCCGGTTGCAAACAGCGTCCAACTCGTCGTCGCGCCGCCGGCTGAACGGCGTGTAATCGCGATTGATAAACACGGCTTCTATGTGATGCTGTTCGGCCAGCTGCTTTATGGCCTGCTCAGGCGGCGCATGATAAAGCGCGAGTTTGCCGCCTGCCATTTGCAATTGCTGCTGGAGATCGTCAATAGACTGCAACATAAATTGCAAGCCCGGCTGGCTCTGGTACGGATGGGGCTCAATCTGTCTCGGGTCGAAAATAAAGCAGGGAATCACCTGCTGCGAAAGCCTCAAGGCTTCATGCAACGCAGTATTGTCATGCAGACGCAGGTCGCGGCGGAAAATGAATAATGAAGTCGAGTAGCCGGTCATCGAAACCTTTTTTAATAACCGCGCAAAAGATATTGAACGGACATTTTTAGTCCTATTTTTGAACCCAAACCGTTCGTGCTAAGCCCTTCGACATGCTCAGGGCGAACGGGATTTTGAAATCTCAACGCTGCTTTCTGGGTTGAACCTTTACTCAACAACATGCGCCTGTTGCAGCTGCGCGCGGAGCATTTCCACCCGCTTGCGGTTAACCCCGAAATCGCCGTAACCGACGCGCGATGCGGAACGGATATGGATTAACCCGGCCTCCGCATCCAGTATCGCGTCTATGTCATCGACAAAACGAAACACCAAGCTGGTCGCCTCGGCATGAAGCGTGCCGCCGGTTTCGCTGGTAATCACGGTGCGGCTTTGGCCGGTCAGCGCTTTTTTCAACTCCGCCCAGGCCTCCTCAACATTGCCGGTAATTTTAAACGGCGCAATGAAATGGCCTTCGTCTGCCGCTTGGCTGGAAACGCAGTTGGGACTGCTTGGACAGGGTGCTAATTTTTTTTCCGATGCCTGAGATATTGTGCTTAATGTCATAACGATAATATAAAGAAGGGTTGTAAGTTTCATCAGTGTGCTTCCTGAAAAAGATCGCCGCAATAAAAGCATCTCACCAATCCGGCGCAAATGCCAGCAATACAAAAACCATCCACACCGTAAAGTTTTAGTGTTAAAGTAAAAAATCTTACACCTACCAAGCATCAAAACTCTATGAAAAAAATCCCTATCGGTATCAGTGGCTGTTTATTGGGTCAGAATGTCCGCTTTGATGGAGGGCACAAACGGGATTCTTATATCACCGGCACTCTGAGCGAATATTTTGATTTTCAAGCTTTTTGCCCGGAAGTGGAAATTGGCCTGGGCACGCCGCGCCCAACCATTCATCTGGTAAAAATTGATAACACGGTGCGCTGTGTGGGCATTAAAGACCCTGAAATGGATGTCACTGACCGCTTGCGCAGTCATGCCGAATACCAAAAAGATTTACACGCCGACTTGTGCGGTTATATTTTAAAAAAGGATTCTCCCAGCTGCGGCATGGAACGGGTGAAGGTTTATGTAGGCGCTCAACCGCATAAAGACGGCGTAGGCATTTACGCCCATGAAATGATGCGTCTGAATCCGCTGTTGCCGGCCGAGGAAGAAGGCAGGCTAGGCGATCCGGGCCTGCGCGAGAACTTCATCCAGCGCGTTTACGTGCTCTACCGCTGGAAAACGATGCTGGCGGATGGGCTTACGCCGAGCGGCCTGACGAAGTTTCATGCACGCCATAAACTGATCATCATGAGTCATGAAGACTACCGGGATCTGGGGCAACTGTTGGCGGGCGTCACTAAAGCCAACCTTGCGCAAGTTGCAGAGCAGTATATTTTGCAGCTGATGACTGCGCTTAAAAAAGTGGCCAGCCGCAAAAATCACGTCAATGTCTTGCAGCACATTCAGGGCTATTTAAAAAAGGACTTAAGCGCCGATGACAAAGCCGAGCTTTGCGAAGTGATTGAGCGTTATCGCAATGGCTATGTCCCGCTGATAGTACCGTTAACGCTGCTTAAACATCATTTCCGCAAAAGCCCCGATCCGTATATAGAAGAGTCCTACTACATGTCGCCTTATCCGCAGGAACTGCAACTGATCAATCAACTGTAACCATGTCGAAAATATTAATTGTCGGCTGCGGTGCGATAGGTTCGGAGCTTGCCGCTGTCTTATCGGCTAAAGGCCACGATGTCACCGGACTAAAACGTAAGCCGCCGCTATCGGCTTCCGGTTCTGTCCACTATGTCGCTGCCGATATAAGTTCCGCCGCCAATCTGGCTGGTTTGGACGCCGACTTTGCCCAGGCGTTTTTTATAGTTTCGCCTGACGGGCGTAATGAACAAAGCTATCGCGCTGTGTATCAAACCGGCCTGGACAATCTGCTCGACCGGCTCCCGGAAACGCACTGGACAATGGTTTCATCGACCAGCGTCTACGGGCAGAATCAAGGCGAATGGGTGGACGAAGATTCACCGGCAGAGCCGGGCAATATCACCAGCCGTTTGATCCGGCAGGCGGAACAAAGATTGATCGCGTCAAACCCGGCTAATGTCGTGGTGCGTTTTTCAGGCATTTACGGGCCGGGACGGGAATACCTGTTACGGCAAGCGATGCAAACACCGGCCATACAGCAAACCCCGCCTTATTTTACCAACCGGATACATCAACGGGACTGCGTCGGCGTTTTGGCTTTTTTGCTGGAACAACGTTTGACTGGGAAGGCGTTAGCACAATGTTATCTAGCCAGTGATGACGATCCGGCGCCGACGTGGGAAGTGGTAAGCTGGCTGGCGGAACGATTGCATTGCCCCCCGCCGGTTATTAAGGCAGTCGATGCTGATGCAGGGATGAATAAGCGCTGCAACAACACCAAGTTAAAGGCATTGGGGTATCAGTTTGAATATCCGAGCTATAAAGACGGCTATCTGGAGTTAATCGCCGCACGGGGCAGTTAATTTTCACCACGAAGACACGAAGTTTTTAGTTGTTTTTCCTTCGTGCTCTTCGTGCCTTCGTGGTGTTCTTTTTCTCGTTCCCACGCGCTGCGTGGGAATGCAGTACAGGCGCGCTACGCCGAGTAAAATCGTGGGAACGAGAAAAAGCTAAATATACTTCGAATAATCGGTATAACCCTTCTCATCCCCGCCATAAAAAGTCGCCTGATCCGGCGTATTCAGCGGCAAATTTTTAGCAAACCGCACCGGCAAATCCGGGTTAGCGATAAACAGCTTACCAAACGCCACCATGTCGGCATGGCCCTGTTCAATCGCGCTATTGCCGCGCTCCAGGTCATAGCCGTTATTAGCCATGTAAAAACCGTTAAAACAGTTTCTTAACGCCAGATAGTCCACATGCCGCTCACCGGTCAGCATGTCGCCTTCCAACACATGAAGATAAGCCAACGGATACTCCGATAATTTCCTGGCGACGGCGTTAAACGTCTGCTGCGGCTGGCTGTCTTTAATATCGTTAAAGCTGTTTTCCGGCGACAGCCGTACCCCAACCCGATGGTCTCCCCAGACGACGGCGACGGCTTCAACCACGTCAACCAGCAAACGCATCCGCTTGGCAATATCGCCGCCGTAGCTATCTTCCCGCCGGTTGGTTCCGTCTCTTAAAAACTGGTCCAGCAGATAACCGTTGGCGGCATGAATCTCCACGCCATCGAAACCGGCCGCTTTGGCATTTTGCGCGGCGCTTGCATAATCGGCGACGATGCCGGGCAGCTCATCGAGAGTCAGCGCATGAGGCGTTTCAAAATCCTGCATGCCTTCATAGGTCACGGCCTGACCGGCGGCTTTCAGCGCGGACGGCGCAACCGGCAGCCGATGATCGGGCTGCAACGATGAATGGGAGATTCTGCCGGTATGCCAGAGCTGGATAAAAATCCGCCCGCCTTCGTTATGAACCGCATCGGTCGCGCGCTTCCAGCCTTTAACCTGCGCTTCGGAATGGATGCCGGGAGTTCGCGGATAGCCGACGCCGCCGGGCGATATTTGACTGCCTTCGCTGATAATCAAACCGGCACCGGCGCGCTGCCGGTAATACTCTACATTCATGTCCTGAGGCACATTGCCATCGCCCGCCCGGTTGCGCGTCAACGGCGCCATGATTATCCGGTTGGCTAAGGCCAAATCACCGAATAATATCGGAGAAAACAGGTTGTTTTTATCGCGGGTTACCACTGTCATGATGCACTCCTATTAGGATAAATGTGGATTTCCAAAATTCAACGGCTATGCACAATACCGAATTTTGCTGGGGTCAAACGTCAGCCCATCCAACCGGGCTATTTAAAAAATCCGTAACTCATTGCTCGTCATCGGCCGGCGGCTTTGCCCCATCTGTAGTTTCCTCCCCAATGGAGTTAACCACACGTTTCGTACCATGCCCGATTTCTCTGACAACATCCCTGGTGCCATGCCCAATTTCCCTAGTGACATTGCGGGTCGTATGGCCTATTGTTCTTCCCGCCTCTTTAAACTCGGCGCAAGACGACAACCCTATAGAAAATATAACGAGCAAGACAGATAATTTTGCTAATGAATCAATCATTTTCTTCTTAATCATTGGGTTTGAATGCTAAGTTTTACAATATAGCCGAACAGCAAATATAACAATAACGCCGCTAAAAAGCGGCGTTATTGTTATTGCAATTCCATGTTTCGTTATACTTTAACTCTGACTTCAAACCTGTCCGGCAGGTTTATTGGTTGTTGCGTTAACTACTTTTTTTTCAGTCTTATCCTGAGCTTCATTTCCCGGCGCGTCATTGCCAGGCCCCGAAGGCTTGCTCATTTGCTCATCATTATCTTCCGCCGGCGGACGTGGATCCTTACCGGTCATTAAATCCTCGATTTGCAAGCGGTCTATGGTTTCCCATTTCATCAGCGCATCGGCCATTTTGTGCAGGATGTCGATATTTTCCTGCAAAATGGTTTCGGCGCGTTGATAGTTCCGGTCGATCACGGCTCGGATTTCTTCGTCGATAAGGTGGGCGACGTTGTCGGATACGGAACTGCCCGGTGCGCCCGGATGCCCCATAAACGGGCGGCCGCCCTCCTCGCCGTAAACCAGCGGACCGAGCTTGTCGGACAAGCCCCAGCGCGTAACCATGTTGCGGGCCAATTCGGTGGCGCGCTCAATGTCATTCGATGCGCCCGTGGTCACCCGGTCGCCGCCGTAAATCATCAGCTCCGCAATCCTGCCGCCGAACAGGCTGGCTATCTGGCTTTCCAGCTTGCGCTTGCTGGCGCTGTACTGGTCCCTGTCGGGCAGGAACATGGTGATACCCAAAGCCCTGCCTCTGGGCATGATGCTGACTTTATAAACGGCGTCATGATCGGGTGATTTTTGCCCGACAATGCAATGCCCCGCTTCATGGTACGCGGTTAGCAATTTGTCCTCTTCGGTCATGACCATCGTATGCCGCTCTGCGCCCATCAGGATTTTATCCTTGGCTTTTTCCAGATCGGCCATGCTGACTTCCTGTTTGTTCGAGCGCGCGGCAAACAGCGCGGCTTCATTGACCACATTGGCAAGATCGGCGCCAGAAAAGCCCGGCGTTCCCCTGGCAAGGTATTTCAACTCGACATCGGCAGCCGCAGGCACTTTTTTGATATGCACATTCAGGATTTGCTCGCGTCCGCGCACATCGGGCAGACCGACGTTGACTTGACGGTCGAAACGGCCCGGTCTGAGCAGGGCTTTATCCAGCACGTCAGCGCGGTTGGTTGCGGCGATCACGATAACGCCTTCGTTACCGTTGAACCCATCCATTTCCACCAGCAATTGATTCAGGGTTTGTTCCCGTTCGTCATTGCCGCCGCCCATGCCGGGACCGCCGCGCTGGCGGCCGACCGCGTCGATTTCGTCGATAAAGATGATGCAAGGCGCGTGTTCTTTAGCCTGAGCAAACATATCCCTGACCCTGGACGCACCGACGCCGACAAACATTTCGACAAAATCCGAACCTGAAATGGTAAAAAACTTGACCCCCGCTTCGCCGGCAATGGCTTTGGCAATCAGGGTCTTACCGGTTCCCGGAGGACCGACCATCAAAATGCCGCGCGGAATTTGCCCGCCCAGTTTCTGGAATTTTTGCGGATCGCGCAGGAAATCAACCAGCTCGGCCACTTCTTCTTTGGCTTCTTCGCAACCGGCCACGTCGCTAAAGTGGACGGTCATTTTGTCTTCTTCTAGCATTTTGGCCTTGCTCTTGCCAAAACCGCCGCCCCCCATGCCGCCTTGCGTTCTGCGCATGTAAATAATAAAGACCACTATCATCAACAGCATCGGAAACCAGGAGATGAAGATCTTCATGAACAATGTCTCCTGCTCGGGAGGCACCGTTCTTATCTGAACGCCGTTGCTCAGAAGATCGTCGATTAAATGCCCGTCGCCGGGATTAAACGTCTGATAGTTTTGACCGTCTGAAGTCCGAACGCCGATCATTTGCCCGGACACTTCCACACGCTCAACCTGACCGTGCTTTACCTTGCTGATAAAATCCGAATAGGCCAGGGAATCCTGTAGCGGAGGCGTGGTTTGTAAGCGGTCATAAATCAAATACCCGCCTACGGCCACGACGATAAAAAATATAATATTGAACAAATACTTATTCATTTGTATCTCCTGGTCTCGCTTTAACAAGCGTTAATCATAAAAAACCCATTAATTGCTTACCGTAGCTGAGTTTCATTTTATTGAGCGCCATCACTTGAATCTGCCTGACCCGTTCACGGGTTAAGTTAAGTTCCGCGCCAATTTCCTGCAAAGTCATTTCATTACCGGTATTGATGCCAAAGTGGCAACAAATCACCTTTAGTTCCCGTGGATCAAGGGTTTTAACCGCTTTGGCTATCCAGGCTTTAAGGTCCGATTGCTCTATTTTTTTAAACGGATTAGCAAAAACCTGCTGCTCTAAAACATCAATCGGGGCTAATGTTTCTTCATCGCCATCCAAATTTTCCAGCGGCACCGCCGTTTGCGAAATGGATAAAATAACATTTATTTGCTCATCGGGTATTTTTGAATAGTCGGCCAACTCCTTAATCGAAGGCTTCCTGCCCGTTTTTGCAAGCAGTTCACTTTTGGCGCGCAGTACTTTATGGATATTCGCCACTTGCTCGCAAGGCACTCGCACGACTCTTTCGCAACGGGACAGCGCGCGGGAAATAGCCTGTTTGATCCAATAGGCCGCATAAGTTGAGAACTGAAAACCCAAATGGTAATCGAATTTATCGATAGCCCTTAACAAACCTGTTTGCCCTTCCTGCACCAAGTCGTCAAAGTCCAAAAAACTGCTCCTGTACTGGTTGGCGATGAACATGACCAAACCGGAGTTCGCCTCGGCCAATTCCTGCCTTGAACTTAGCCAGAGACGTTCCGCAGCAACCATATCAGCCACATAGCGCCGCATATCGTCGCCGGACAAAAACAGAAAATGCTCGTCGAATTGACTGCCGCGCACGGCGTCGATTATATCAGACAGATTTAACTTACCGCAGCGACTTGATACTTCCCTGCGCTTAATAAGCAAGCCGGAATGCTTTTCGGACAATCGGCCGCAGGCATCTCGAACCTTCGAAGCATAGACAACGAGCTCAGTCAGCACCAGCAGATCGTCAATCGAAAAAGGAAATGCCCGTAGCGCCTCGGTTAAAGACTGTTTTTCATCGAAACCGGCCTCGCGGTTGAAGCCTCTAGCTGAAAACGACAGGCTGGCCAGTAAGTAAGCGTGCTTGATTCCGGCTAAAGCCGCCGTCAGTTCCGCATCGGCTGCCGAATCTGGATTGCAAGCGCCAGCCTCGTACCGATAAAGCAAACATAACGCGGTGGCGGGGAATTGCGACAGGATATTAACCAGCTGGGCTTTACCGGCTTCCAACTTGCCCGCTAGTTGAAAATTATAATGTTCAGCGCTTTGCTTCCCTCCATCCGCGCCTTTAACAACCATCGTTCGCGTCATCGACACCTGTTTATTTGAATACATCACAGCCCCCAGTTAATCCGCCGGAACTCCCTGTAGAAAATAATGCGGTGAACAGAATTTATGAATTTCATATCATCATAATCCCCATTTCCTTGAATAAAAATCCTTATAAAAATAGGGTATATCCGGTGCAGGCCCTTTGGTTCGTGCCGGTGAGTGAATCGAACGATGAGTTTCGCTCTTTGGGCGGTATCTATACGACAGCCACAATTTTCTTTATGCCGTTTCAACCAAGATTCTGCTTCTGCCTTAGTGTGAAACCGATAGAATACATCTTGAGTTTCCACCTGCCTCGGACAGCAACCTATATGGCCTCTATACCTTTATTGATTACCGCCCCGCATCCTTGCAGCTACCTGGAGGGTCAGCAGGCGCAATCCGCATTTGTTAAGCCCTCATTCGGGCTTAATACCGCCGTTTATTCGCACCTGATCGCGCACGGTTTCAGGCGTAGCGGCGACGATGTTTACTGCCCCTATTGTCCGCAATGCTCGCAATGCGTTCCGGTGCGCTTACCCGTTGCGCAATTTAAACCCAATCGCCGCCAACAGCGTTGCTTGCAAAAAAACCGGCAAACCACAGCCGTCATCAAACCGGCCGTCTTCGAACAAGCCCATTACGATCTTTATCTGCGCTACCAAAACCAGCGTCATGCCGATGGCAACATGGCAAACTCCAACCCTGCCGAATACATAAAGTTTTTAGGCAGTTCCTGGTGCGACACCCAATTTGTAGAATTTTTTTGTGCCGGTGAGCTGGCTGCCGTTGCGATTGTAGACCGCCTGAATAATGCTTTGTCCGCCGTTTACACTTTCTTCGATCCCAAATTTTCCAGCTATAGCCCCGGCGTTTACGCGGTGCTGTGGCAAATTCAACACGCGCAACGACAAGGGTTGGAATGGCTGTATCTAGGCTTTTGGATCGCCGACTGTCAAAAAATGAGCTACAAAAACCAATACCAACCCCTGCAAGGTTTTATCAATCAACAGTGGGATTTCTTAGAAACCTGAGCGGCATGGACAAATATCGCAGACAGACACTCTTTGCAATCACTTCGCTGAATTGGTTATGATGAAAGCTCACATATTGATAAAGGACGGACATCAATGACTAAGTTAAAAAACGAACCCCAGCTGCTGAAAAAGGCAATCGAGGTGGCCGAGAATTACGCTAAAAATCGCGGCTACAGCGGATTTACCTCGACGGATTCGGCAAAAGACAAGGTCGAATGTCTTTATCGTCTGCTGGTCAATGATCAGCTTATTCAGCCATTGGCGATAGATCAGGAAAACGGGGTGAATATGAAACACAAATTAGCGTTATGGATAGCGCGGCAATTGCCCAAAGATCATGCCCTCTTGAAATAAACAAACCCGACACCCAAGGTAAATCCGATGAACAACACAACAAAACTGCGCTGGGGTATTTTAGGTGCGGCGCGTATCAACGAACGGCTGATGCCGGCCATCGTCGAAGCGTCCAACGCGGAACTGGTCGCCGTAGCCAGCCGCCGTCCCGGCGCGGCCGCGCAAACGCTGGCTCAATACGCGCCGCAACAGCAACAGGTGCGGACTTATGACGACCTTGAAGCCTTGCTCGGCGATAAAGAAGTCGATGCCGTGTACCTGCCGCTTTCCAATCGCGAACATGCCGAGTGGACGCTGCGCGCTATCGAACACGGCAAGCATGTCCTGTGCGAAAAGCCTATGGCGCTGACCGCAGCCGATATAGACGCCATTAAAGCCGCCGCGCAACGGCATAAGGTTACCGTGATGGAAGGCTTTATGTACCGCTTCCACCCGCAACATGCGAGAGTGCGGGAATTAATCGATTCGGGGCTGATCGGCGAAATAAGGTCGGTACGCTCCAGCTATTCGTTCATGATGCGGCCTGCGCGAATCTATCGTCTGGCGGAAAATATCGAAAACGGCGGCGGCGCGATGTGGGACATCGGCTGTTACGCGATCCATTCCGCGCGGATGTTTTTCGACGAGCCTGCGGTCTCGGTCACCGCGATAGCGAAGTATGTCGAGAGCGGCGCCGATATTGCAACCAGCGGCATCATCAATTTCGGTGACGGAAAATACGCGCATTTCGATTTCAGCTTCGAACGCGCAAGACGCTGCGAATATGAAATCATCGGCACCAAGGGCGGCATTAAATGCCACAACGTCTGGTGTATGCCCGGCGATGCGCCGGTGATTTCCTGGTGGACTGAAGACGGAGAACCGAATGAAGAATGGCTGCCCGCGGCTAATCATTTCAAGCTGGAAATCGAGCATTTCAGCGATTGCGTATTGAACGGCAATGCCCCGAAGCTGTCGCTGGACGATGCGAAAGCCAATTGCCAAATTATCGTCGCCGCGTTGGAATCTGCGGCGACCGGGCAATTAGTCAAGCTGGCTTAGGATATGGTCAGTAATAACTTCTCGATATTGAACGGATGAAATTTTTCCGTTCGCCCTGAGCTTGTCGAAGGGTGGGCGGAAAAATTTCGTCCCGCCGCGTCAAGCCGATCATGCTTCGACAAGGCCTTTAGTCCTGAGCGTAGCCGAAGGGTCAGCACGAACGGCTTGACAAGCGAAAATAATGATTTCGGGAAGTTATTTTTAACCAAATCCTTAGTCGGCACGATCATGCGGTGCATAGGCTAAGGTCG
>NZ_JAZGVT010000063.1:0-50629 GCF_036440755.1 Methylobacter sp. Wu8
CTCAACCATCGCCCTCGAAAAACACTCAATTTTAAAACACCTCATGAGGTCTTTTTTCCTGAACAAGAGAGGGATGCCGCATGATTACTAGGATTGCACTTCGGAGTTGAATCCGCCCATGATTAATTAAACCCTTACCTCAAAAAAAAACCCTCGTTACCTATTGGTAACGAGGGTTTCAATTCCTTAGCCGACAACCAAGGCTGCCGGCTAATTATTTCATTAAATGAAAGATGGAATTAATGGAGCATCTACCATGATCATTTGACGGTTGCCAGCTTCATCAAAGAAGAACAACAAACCAGCAAAACGGCTGTCTGGATCATAGATCAAGTCAGCTAAACGGTAAACTTCCCAAGCAGCGTCAGAAGCAGTAACTTGCACAGTTCTTGATGTACCTGGAGCAATTGGGCTGTTATCGCTAACAGTCAAACCTTCTTCAGCCAACAAGTCATCTGGATAGCCAGTTTCATCAACATGAACTTTAGGATCTAAGAATCGAACACCAGCAGTGTTAAACTCACCTAAACGCACTGCAGAATCACCATTGTTAGTGATAGTCAGTGTCATTTGCATAGCACGGCCTGGTACACGATAAGTTGCATCTTCAACTTTAACGTTAACAGTTTTTGCAGGCATTTCAATTGGTTTCATGCCACGCAACAAACCAGCTTGCAATGGAGTTGTTACAGGATACGCTGCGTTTGTGCTGCTCATACCGAAAGCAACAATCGCAATTGTACCTATTGCAAAACCCATAGCAACTTTTCTGTCGCCAGCAGTAATCAAAGAGTCTGCTTTACCTGCTTCAACAGCAATATGACGTGGAACAAATACAGGCTTACGAATCCAATAAGCTACCCAAGCCAAACCTAAGGCATACCAGAAAGCGTGCCAGAAGTAAGTGTTGCTCAGATTGTATGTTTCTAAGTCGATAGTATCGCCTAACAACGTAGTAACTGGATTAACAAATGATCCCATAGTACCAGTAACAGTTACCCATTTACCTGGACCGATGATTGGACCACCGCCTTTAACGTTCATCATAGTGTGTACGTGCCAGTCACCTGGACGACGCGCTTTTAACAAAACTTTAAACTCATAGGTATCACCCAGTTCCAGAGTAACTGAACGAGGAACTAATTGACCACCGATCCAAGAACCTTGACGAATAAATACAGGACCTGGAATACCGATGTTCAAGAAAGATATTTCTGGTTTATCAACAGTTTCAGGCCATCCAGCGAAAACGTGGAATTTACCAGAAATTGTCATAGTGTCGTTAACAGCCACAGTATCTTTTGACCAGTTCAGGTCAAACCAGTGAATTGTACGCATACGCATGAAAGCGGCTTGCGACTTTTCACCATGAGCAGATGCAGTTGGTGCGTAAAACATCGCTGCTGTAACAGTTATCAGCAGTGCGACAAAGGATAATTTAGCAACCTTGTCTTTTATTAATTTCATATATCCTCCTCTATAATAGAGAATCTATAGTTTTCAGAGTATCTAGTGCCAACAGTCGATTTTCTCTTGCTAACACCAGTCTTTTTGTGTGAATTTCTACAAACAAGGTTCTTAAGAACTTTGAGTGAAGCTAGTGCCACCGAACCATTTACCGAAGAAATGCCACAAGAAGTAAATCAAGATACTCACGAAAGCAGAGAAGAACGCTGATACTGGAGCAACGTCTTTACCAAAAGTTCTTAATGTACCTTTTTCAACCATTCTGATGTACTCAGGTGTACCAGTTCTTACATAGTGGTAACCTTGTAAGTCAGCCAGTGTCATCATCATGCCATTGTATTCAACAGGAACATGTAATGGAGCAATAACTGGCCAGTTGCCTGGATAGAACAACAGACCCCACGCCATGCCACCAAGTACTGCTGTAACTGTCATGCTGTTTGTCAGCATTAAGATAACGTCAATAACGATAGCGCCTGGCATCAGGTTTGATGGGAAGCAGAAGTTTACAGGGAAATAAGTCCAACCCCAGAAGTTCATGTATCTGTTGACCCATTCACCCAACAGCAGACCTAAAATGCAAAGCACTGCGCCAAAAGGCAAACGGTAACGCCACCATAATACAGCTTGAACAGCTGCTGGAAAAGTGATTGAAACGATCGGAGCCACGGTTACCCATAAGCGTCTATCTTTCCAGTCAGTCCAGAAATCCCAGTCACCACCAGTTAACATGTAGTGAATGTGATAACCACCAAGTACTACGAAGAACAATGTAAAGCAAATTAGCCAATCGAACGTGCGTGAAACTTTAACTGCTTCAGCGCGTGAACGTACAGCTGATTGAGATGCGCTCATTAGCTTACCTCCTAAAGGATTTAAATTATTTTTATTAATAACTATCTAACTTTAGCTGTTTCACCCTGAAAAAAAGCGAAACAGCCGAGGAGATAGTAATTACAACCAAAGACTTATATTATTAAGCTAAGTCTTTTTTCAAAAGTTTAGCAATAGCTGCAACTTCTGTGTTCACAACACCCATTACGCCTAAAGCCGCCCATCCGAAGAATACGAAACCATAGTGCAAAGGAGCAACGAACAATTCTTCCATAAACCAGAAAGTGTGACCCCATTCGTTCAAGCCAACATTTGGCAGAATCATGAAAGGACCAACAACTGCCACCATATATTGAAGGTGCAGACCTTGCTGATAAGTAGGAAGTCTTGTTTTTGCATACAAGAAAGCAGCACCACCAGTGATGATGTAGATAGGATAGCTCAAATAGAATTCGATGATGTGACTTGGTGTGAAGTCAGTATCACGAACGATAGTTTGATGCCATGTACCATCTTGCTCTGTAAAGTAGCTAGCGCCGTAGTAAATAGCGAAAGCGTACATTACCAACCAAGTCCAATGAGTAAAGTGTCTTCTCAACTCTTCTCTTGGTGTTATTGACATCACTTTACGATCACGAGTTTTCCAGATATAACCCCACAGGATACCTGCAGTAGCCACTTCAAGAACGAACTCAATATAAAGAAAGTTCATCCAATATGTTTCGAATTCAGGTGCGAATGAATCCAGACCAGCTGACCAGCCATAAATACCTTCATACCAACGAACCCAAGCATAGAACACTACATATACTAGTGATCCCAGGATCAAATTTTTCTTATTTAACAGCGGTGCTTCCGCAGCATCAGCTCTCACTGATTCAGTTGTAGCTGCCATTTCTACCTCCAAAAATTATAAAATCCCTGACTTGTTATGGACAGGGGCTATAGTTACAACTCCATTTTCCCACTTGGCCTTAGATATACCAAGAACCAAGCACCACCAAGTCAATTTAGTGAGCCGTCAGTCTACCAGTTCGATTAGCCTTGTCAAGTCAAAAACAAACGCCTAATTCATTTCCTTGAACCCAATCCTTAGCCAATAAATTCCTCTACACTTAAAACATTGATTCCTGTTAAAATTAATTTTATTTATTTTCAACCCAATCATCCTAAATCATGAAAAAATACTCCATCTTAATCTTTATTGTCGGCCTAACAGCGCTCCTTTTGATTCAAAAAGAGATCGCCATGCCTCTCGTTTACAAAGTAATCCAGTCAGATTTATTTCTTGTTGACAGCAAAGACCAAGGAAGCCAGTCCCCTATCTCAACACCACTAACCGGACTCGCTTTCGCCCATTGCAATACCTACATCAAATCAAAACTTGGATCCGATACATCCGTTAACTTCGCCGAAAAACCTATCAATGCCTGGAGCCTCGGCAATTACCAATACGTCATTAACGGCGAAATCGACATCACCAGCACGAATACAAACCCTGTCAGTAAAAAATATGCCTGCCGTATTACTTATAAAAACGGCGACGACACAGAAGGCAGCAATGATTTTGCCAACTGGTCCATTGAAGGACTGTCCGGTCTGGATTTATAGAACTGACTCGTAATCGATGACTTAATCCCTCCAAATCGCGAACCATTCTCACATCCAGTGCAGGACCCACAAAAAATTCCGAAGCCCGAACAAAACTCTTACCCAACTTGAACAATATGAACCTTTAAAAAACCAAGTCCCAGAAAATAAAAAAGCCAGTACAACAAGCTGTACTGGCTTTTTTATTTTCTGACTGCCATGCAAAACTAGATAGGATTAATACATTACAACATCAATCAAAACCAATTTTCTTATTGCATCTTCATCATAACCAATGGCTTTTGTGCTCACGCTCAAAATTAGCCATCCAAGCAAAAATCCGCAAAGGATTTATTTGCCATATTTTTTACGGAACTTATCGACGCGACCCGCGGTATCAACTACGCGTTGTTTCCCTGTATAAAAAGGATGACATGAAGAACAAACCTCAACTTGCAAATCCTTACCCAATACAGAACCGGTCTCAAATTTATTACCGCAACCGCAGGTCACAGTAATTTGCTTATATTCTGGATGAATTTCTGGTTTCATATTACTTTCACATACCCTTAAATGGGCCACATACTTTATTGAAGAACTTCGTATAATACGTTTTTCATTAGAAGTTCGCAACTCAATTTATACGCCTACGCATTATCACCTTAAATGCAAACGGCGTCCGCTCCGCGGAACGTAAAAAGTTCTTCACACGAATGCGCCAACAAACCGCTGACATTATTTGCATTTAGGAAACAAAAGCCCAACTACATCGACTTAATCCCCCCCTTTTTGCCCCGCTACTTCTATTATGATGCATGAGAAAAAAGGTTATAGCGGGCTGGCTTTATACTGCAAAAGTCAGCCCGACAAAATCATTAACGGTATCGGCTGACGGGAAGTCGACGTAGAAAGTTGTTTTATCGAAGCTCAATTTGGAAATTTAAGCGTCATTTCGCTTTGCTTACCTTCCGACTCATCTGGCAAAGACACAAGTTTTCAAGCTTCACTTATGAAGAAGTCGCCTCTATTTACCAAATCCGGCTATTGCGCATTTTCGAGCTCCTGCCGCCCATTCCACGGCGCAACTTTAAATAGAAGCAACATCCCAGGGATCGCAATGACGAAACAAAACAGGAAAAAAGCCACCCACCCGAACCACTCAACCAAATAACCCGTTGCGGCATTAGCAAACGTGCGCGGCACGGCGGCCAGACTTGTGAATAACGCAAATTGCGTTGCAGTGTAAAGCGGGTGCGTGGCATGAGCAATAAAAGCAACAAAGGCCGCCGTCCCCAACCCTACCCCTAACGCCTCAATACCAATAACCATGCCCAGCCACAGCAGACTGTGACCCACCGACGCAAGCCAAGCGAAGCCTAAAATAGCAATCATCTGCACCAAGCCAAAAACCCACAGGGCCCGGTTAATACCGAGTTTGACCATCCAAATACCACCGAGCAGCCCGCCCACAACACTTGGCCACAAACCGGCATTCTTAGCGATGAGCCCAATCTCTGTTTTGCTAAAACCCATATCCAGATAAAACGGCGTAGCCAACGCTGTGGCCATACTGTCGCCCAGCTTGTAAAAAAAGATGAAGCCGAGTATCAGCCCCGCTGATTTCAAGCCGTTGCGACCGATAAATTCCTGAAATGGCTCAACCACGGCCGCCCTAAGTGTTTTCGGCGCACCATTCTTAAGCACCGGCTCACTCACGAAAAGTGTCATCGCGATACCCAGCAACATGAACAAAGCAGTAATAAAAAACACGCTGCTCCACGGCAAATGATCAGCCAGAATGAGCGATAAAGATCCCGGTATCAAACCCGCAATTTTGTATGCATTAACATGTACAGCGTTACCAAGGCCCAGCTCATTATCCAGCAACAATTCACGTCGATAGGCATCCAATACAATATCTTGCGATGCACTGAAAAATGCCACCACAACGGCCAGATAGGCAATTGCCCATAAATCCGGGCCAGGATGCAGCATTCCAAATGCAGGAATGGATGACAATAATGCTATTTGCGTGATTAAGAGCCAGCCCCGCCTTCGCCCAAATGGTGGAATGTAGCGGTCAAACAGCGGCGCCCAAAGAAACTTCCAGGTAAACGGCAATTGAATTAGAGCAAACAAACCTATGGCTTTTAAATCCACGCCTTCAGACCGCAACCATGCCGGCAACAGTCCGATTAGAATATACAGAGGCAAACCAGAGCTAAATCCAGTGAAAACGCAAATGAGCATTCGCCTATTAAAGAACGCCTGTTTGACGCTTGAATTATTTGCCACAGAACACCTCTAAAAGCGACATGTCGCAACGATGCGACTAAATTTATACTGGTTTAAATTTTGAGAGTTTGACAGACAAATAATTCAGCCATAAACAGCCCCATGCCATTTTTACTGAATAGAGCCAAAATCAAAAGACTAGCTAAGAGGAATCAGAATACTTCATGCCCAGCTATTAACTAAACACAAATGAGAAAAGCCGAACATCAATTCGTAATATCCGGCCTTACAAAACAACAGCACCGCACTGAAAGTGCGGCGCCTTAGCAAAAACTAACCGTTAATCAGATAATGAACAACAATACTCGCCACGTAACCACCGGCAATTGCAGGCGTCCATTTCAAGTGACTGAAAAAGGTATACTTATGATCGGACTGCCCCATTAAGGCGACCCCGGCAGCAGAACCCACCGATAACAGCGAACCACCAACACCGGCAGTTAAAGTCACCAATAACCACTGATACAGATCCATATCCAGATTCATATTCAGCACCGCAAACATAACAGGAATGTTATCAACAATCGCCGAAATCACGCCCACTAAAATATTTGCAGTTGTAGCGCCTAGACCATCGTACATAGCGCTGGACAGCAGCTCAAGATAACCGATATAGCCTAAACCGCCGACAGCGAATACCACACCGAAGAAAAACAACAAAGTATCCCATTCGGCATGACGCACTTTATCGAAAATATCAAACGCATCATCACCTTCAACGCGATAGACAGTTTTTAAACGATACCCGTAAAGCATTAACACGGAAAGACCGACCATCATGCCCATAAACGGTGGCAAATGCAGCGCCTGCTTAAAGCTTACCGCCGTAACGATAGTCAACAAGAACATTACACAAACCACTATCGCACCCGGTTTTAATTGCACCGCCGCCTCATCGGAAACCTTCGGTTGCTCATCAGGTACAGCAAAATACATTACTGCCGCCGGCACCCCGTAATTCACCGCAGATGGAATAAACAATTTGAAAAAATCAAAAAACTCCGCGTACTCAGCCTGCCAAACCATCAAGGTAGTAATATCGCCAAAAGGACAGAACGCACCACCCGCATTAGCCGCAACCACCAAATTAACAAAACCGATGCTGACAAATTTCGGATTATCCGCACCTACCGCCATAACCACCGCGCCGACCAATAAAGCCGCCGTCAAGTTATCAGCTACCGAGGACAAGAAGAACGTAATAACGCCGGTAATCAAAAACAGCTTGCGATAGCCGAACTGCCTTCTTACCAGCCAGGAACGCAAAGCCTCAAACACGTTACGCTCGGCCATTGAGTTGATATAAGTCATGGCAACCAGCAGGAATAACATTAACTCTGCATATTCTTTCAAATTGTATTCGAAAGCTTCGTGCATGTCCTCAGCAGAAACACCCGCTTGAGCAGCTAAAACGGCCGCATTCGCCCAAATAATGCCGGCGGCCAGAATAACCGGCTTGGACTTGCTTAGATGAGTAAACTCTTCCGCCATAACAAAGCCATAGGCAATGATAAAGATCAAAACAGTATAAACACCCCGTTCCGTCCCCGTCAGCCCGAGACTTTCAAAACCACCCGCCATCGCCATTCCAGGCAACAGCAATAGAGACAACAAGACAACCAATGACCGCACCAAAATAACCCCCTAATTTTTATTTCAAAATAAATTAACCAAAAACACCCAAAATTTAGCGGACAATATTAGCACCATACAATAACCTTTGTCATTTTATGACCCGCAGTATATGATAATTGGTTATAATTACTCGCCTGGACAGGCACTAAGCGCTTATTTATGTATCAGTATAACGACACCGACCAAACACTCATCGAACAACGGGTAGCTCAATTTAGAAGGCAGACGGAAAGCTTTTTAAAAGGCGAAATTTCTGACGATCAATTTCGCGCATTGCGCTTAATGAATGGCCTCTACATTCAAACTCACGCCCCGATGCTGCGGATAGCCGGCCCCTACGGCCTGCTTAACGCCAAACAAATTCGAAAATTAGCGCACATTGCCCGTACCTACGACAAAAATTACTGTCATTTTACGACCCGGCAAAACATCCAGTTCAACTGGCCCCAACTGGAAAGAGTCCCCGATATTCTTGAAGAATTGGCCGAAGTCCAGATGCATGCCATCCAAACCAGCGGCAACTGCCTGAGAAACACCTCAACCGATCACTTGGCCGGTGTCTGTATCGACGAGATTGAAGATCCCCGCCCTTATTGCGAGATTATCCGGCAATGGACCACCCTGCATCCAGAATTCGCCTACCTGCCGCGAAAATTCAAGATTGCGGTAAGCGGTGCAAAGCATGATAGAGCAGCCACCCAATTCCATGACATCGGCTTGCACTTGGTTAAAAACGACGCAGGAGAAACCGGCTTTAGAGTGCTTGTCGGCGGAGGCCTGGGACGCACGCCGATCATAGGCCAAGTCATCAAACCCTATTTAGAAAAGAAACACCTATTGTCTTATCTGGAAGCCATACTGCGGATATACAACCTGTTTGGCCGCCGGGACAACAAATACAAAGCGCGTATTAAAATCCTGGTCAAGGAATCGGGCATGGAGAAATTCTCCGAATTAGTCGAAAAAGAATGGCTGCTAATCCGCGACGACCTGGAACTGGCGCCTGATCGCATAGAAGCCATCAAAGCCCAATTTGCACCGCCTGCTTACGAGACAGATGCCGCGCAAGACACCGGCTTTGCGCAGCAACAACTCGAAAACAAGGCATTTGCCACCTGGGTTAAACACAACACTGCCGATCATAAAGTACCCGGATACCGCGCCGCATTCATCTCTCTAAAAGCACCGGACTCGCCTCCGGGCGACATGACCGATACGCAGCTTGACGCGGTTGCCGACTTGGCCGATCAATACAGCTTTGGCGAACTCAGAAGCACGCACCGGCAAAACCTGATTCTTGCCGACGTCAAACAAGCCGACCTGTTCGCGCTGTGGCAACAACTCGACGCACTGAAACTGGCCACACCCAATATCGGCACCGCAACCGATATGATTTGCTGCCCCGGTCTCGACTTTTGCTCGCTCGCCAACGCCGGCTCTATCGGCATCGCCAAAGAAATCAACGAAGCGCTTGATGACATGGACTACCTACATGATATTGGCGATGTAAAAATCAACATGTCCGGCTGCATGAACGGCTGCGCACATCAAAGCGTCGGCCATATCGGCATACTGGGCGTCGATAAAAAAGGCGTTGAATGGTATCAGCTGACCTTGGGCGGCTCCTCCGAAAACGAGGCCGCTATCGGCGAACGCCTTGGGCCTTCAATTGCCAAAGACCAGGTCACCCAAGCCATTACCACCATACTGGACGTTTATATCAAGCAACGTCTGGAAGACGAGTCCTTTCTGGACATGGTAAAGCGCGTTGGCATCAACCCATTCAAAGAGCAAGTCTATGCAGATAATTAAAGACAAACAGATTGTTGACGACAGCTGGAGCTATATTGCCGATGACGCCGAACTCAAAGACGGCGACATCAGCGTTTCATTAGCCCGCTGGAAAAAAGACAAGCAACAATTGCTTAAATCTAACGGCAAGATAGGCGTCAGAATCGGACCCGCCGATTCGCTTGAAGACATCGCCGCCGATTTAAAGGACATTCAATTAATCGAGCTGGATTTTCCCGCCTTTGCCGATGGCCGCATGTTTTCCCATGCCTGGCTGCTCAGAGGCCGCTACAACTATCAAGGCGAAATCAGGGCGACAGGCCACTTCATGCGGGATCAGGTGTATTATTTGTCTCGTGTCGGCGTTAATGCGTTCAGCCTTGAGAAAACCGAAGACCTGCCTGTAGCGCTGTCTAACCTGAATGACTTTAGCGTCAATTATCAAAAATCGATTCGTTAATTTGCGTTAAACTCACCACGAAGGCACGAAGGCACGAAGAACACGAAGTGGTGTAGGATGGGCAGAGGCGGTAGCCGAAACCCATCATATCCAACACCCTCCACCCTCCATGTGATGGGTTTCGCTACGCTCCACCCCATCCTACCGCGCTGGCTTTTCGTTACCAGACATTCGATTACACATTCTAACGTGGAGATAATTGTCTCGTTCTCACGCCGAGTGAGAGCGAAGAAATTTTGCCTGTGGTACGGATTTAATCCCGTATGCCGCGCCGAGTACCGGAGCTTTCGGCGGGAATAGCCCGTTAGGGGTGCGGCAGGGATGCCGCACGTTGACGAAGGGGCAGGAGCCCCTTTCGTCAACCCCCGTCGAAAGCGAGGAACGGAGGAAATAAGCGGCAACCGGGTCGCCTTTTCTTTGGATACTTTCTTTTCGACTGCATGGATGCAGGAGGTAGAGCAACGCAGGAGCAGTTACCGAGGCGAAGCAAAAGAAAGTATCTCGCCCTCGGGTCCGAGAACCCGATTAAATCAATCGTCGCGGTAGCGACACATTGTTAATGTTGGGCTTTATTGCATTCAGCTCAGCCTACAGAACAACTAATTTATAAGCCCATTGCTTCAATTTGCTCTTGAAGGATTTTATAAGGACGAACTTTTTCGATTTTAACTTTATTTAGAAATTCACGAAAAACCAAGTCCTTTCTAAAAGCACGTTCAAAATCATTTTTTACTCGTTTATCAACATAGATTAAATCGACATACGGTGATAAACATGCAAGCCAATAATCGTTTAGTTCACTTCCCTTGTATTCGGGTTGCTCTTGGGAGTGCAAGAATAATGAGCTTTCAATAACCCAAGAAGGAATTTGTTCTGGCTGAATTGATTTTTTAAAAGACTCCCAAGGCATATTGAACCTTTTATGCGCAACCTTGAGTTTCGCTCGAAAATCTATGAGCTTCAGTAAATCCTCCATAACAGCGTTTTTGCCAAGTTCTTCAATATCAATTTCAAGATAATATAGAAATTGCTGTAATCCCCCGTTTTTGAGATGGAAAACCTCTTCGCTATCTGCTATTTCGTCATAAAAACGCTCTGCTACCTCGTTAGGACTAGATATTCGTTTATCGCCATGATGCTGAATTTCTTCAGTCATTTGAGCTTTAAGCTGCTTAAGAAAAGCGATTGCTTCATTTTGTTCACGGATAGATCCGTTCATAAAATTACTTATTCGCTTTTTAGAAATATCATTTACTTTAGATCTTCTAATTACTACGGTTTCTCTTGTCCTTGCTTCTTGCAGCCAAAGATATGGACGATACGGATGCCCGTTTTCCCAGATTCCCTCATATGAAGACATAGCTTCAATGCCAGTGCCAAAACGAATTAATGAGTTGCGCGTTTTATCTCGCACCTCCAGCAAAGAAAGTTTATTTCCTTGCAATACCGTTTGGCATTCTGCAACCAAAACATCAACAATCGACCCAAGCTGATTATCGTGAATGCTTGATACCCAAGCTACTTGCGGAAGCAATCGAAGAAAATTAAATCTGTCTTTTGCATCTTTGTCATCGCGAATTTTAATAAGCTCATGAAAATGATGTACACATAGGAAAGGAATAAAAGCATTATCAGCTAAACACTTTAAAAAATTTGCAGAATCCTTTTGTTTTGATGTATCCAATGAAAAGTAGTCCTTAGCAAGATAGTTCAATATCGAAGAATCTAAAGCTATAAATTTGGGTGCCACCATGAATATATTAGTGTTTTTCTGCATAAAAACTCTTATGCCTCATCATTTAGTGAGGAATTATTTCAACCTAATATAAAGTAGACACCTTTTTAGGTGCATATTAATTTCAATTCTGGGCACAAAATCCCCCCAGACATCCGCTAGCCATCTTGCTATAACAACCAATTAATAGCAACCTTTCAGGCAAACCCAACCCGCAATCTCACCCCAACAAATTCAACCCACAAAAAAACCCGAATCCCAGCAAACATCCCTGCCTGCCAAAATCCGGGCTTTTGATTACCGCTACAAGCTAATGCTTATTTATGCATAATGCTCATGCCTTTTAACAAGGTCAGCGCCTCATATAAAGGATAATCCTTCGTTTCCAGAGCTTCCTTGTTTTCGCCTTGCTCGCCTTCTCCATCGGTGCTTTTTCCTTTGCCGTTTTGCAAATGACGCGACAAATCAGCCTCTTTGACCGGCTTGAATTCCGTTTTTTCCAACGACTCCAGCTTAACGCGGCCCAAAGCGATATCCGGCTCAATACCCTCGGCCTGGATGGAGCGGCCTGAAGGCGTGTAGTACCTGGCCGTCGTCAACTTAACCGCCGAACCGTTACTGGTTGGCAATATAGTCTGCACCGACCCTTTACCGAACGATTTCTCACCCATGATTACAGCGCGCTTTTGATCCTGCAAGGCTCCGGCTACAATCTCCGAGGCTGAGGCGGAACCGGCGTTGATCAACACGACCATCGCCGCGCCGTCAATAAGGTCATCGGGAGCGGCATTAAAGCGCATTTCCGAGTTTTCAATACGGCCTTCGGTGTAGACGATCAGGCCGCTCTTGATGAACGCGTCACTGACTTCAACTGCTGCATTCAGCACGCCACCGGGATTGTTTCTTAAATCCAGCACCAAGCCTTTAAGACTGCCCCCATTCTCTTTTTTCAATGCAGCGAGAGCTTCTTTAAGGCTTTCCCCGGTTCCTGATTGAAAGCTGCTGATCCGCACATAGCCGTAACCTTTTTCCAGCATCCGGTTTTTTACGCTTTTAACTTTTATAATGTCGCGGGTTATGTTGATTTTTAAAGGAGCCTCCATCCCTTCGCGAACAACCGTCAACAAAATCTTGCTGCCGGGCTCGCCACGCATAAGCTTGACCGCATCCGCCAAGGTCATGCCTTTTACCGGCTGATCATCAAGTCTGACAATCAGGTCTCCGGTTTTAATGCCGGCTCTTTGGGCCGGAGTATCATCAATGGGGGAAACCACTTTAACAAAGCCGTTTTCCATCGTAACTTCGATGCCCAGGCCGCCGAATTGCCCGGTTGTACCCTCTTTTAATTCCTGGTATTCCTCGGCAACCAAATAAGCGGAATGAGGATCAAGCCCGCTCAACATGCCGCGGATGGCATCTTCCAATAATTTTTTGTCGGAAACGGGCTCTACATAGTCCCTTTTGATTCGTCCGAAAATTTCCGTGAATGCGCGCAAGTCTTCATAAGGCAGGGTTTCTGTTTCAGCCACAGGCTCTGCCTTACCCCGCTCGGCAAAGACGCTGCCGCAGATGCCCATAAAAACACCCAACATAATCCCTAAGGACAAAATGAAAATATTTTTCTTTTTTAACATGTACCTTACAACTCCAAACACTGGATTTCCTAAAACATGACCATACACAGTTAACTAACTTGATCCCGATTACTTTCGGCACCACTCAAGCGGATCAACCGGCTTACCTTTGTTGCGTATTCCAAAATATAACCCGGAATGACTGCGCCCACCGCTTTGCCCAACGGAAGCAATGACTTCACCGACATCCACCCACTCACCAACCTGCCGATATAAACTCTGATTAAACGCATAAAGGGTCATATAGCCCTTGCCGTGATCAATAATAATCAACAAGCCAAAACCGCGCAGCCAATCGGAAAATACCACTTTCCCGCTGGTAATCGCACGTATCTCCGTTCCCTCACTGGCGTCAATTAACACGCCATCCCAAATGCTCTCCGTGCTCTCCGCCCGCACACTGCCGAACTTGTTGGTTAACCGCCCCTTGACAGGCCAAGGCAGTTGTCCTTTAAGTGACGAAAAGTCGCCCTTAAGCTTGGGAAAATCATCCTTGGAATCCGGCAAGTCTTTGGCCGGCTCGGCCGGAGCCTCAACAGCCTCATGCAATTTTTTGGATTGCTCAACCTCAAAAGAAAGATCATTGGTTGATCTTTGCAATGACGATACCAGATTTTTCAGCTTGTTTTCACTTTCTTTCAAGTGAATTATTTGCTGTTCATTTGAAGACAAATCGCTTTTTAATTGCGTCAGCAGTTCAGATCTTCGTTTTCTTACGCCGTCTGCGACTATCTGCTCTGATTTCTTTTGCTCAAGACTTTTCTCTAAAAGCTCGGTTTCCTGCTGTTGCTGCTCATCTAATTGATCCAAATGCCGCACAGACTCAGAAATACTGGCCAGTTTTGTCAAGCGCGCCTTATTAAGATAATCATAATAAACCAGCATCCGACTGGATAATGTAGGATCTTGCTGATTGAGCAGAAGCTTCAACTGTTCCTTTTGCCCCATTGCATAGGCGGCTTTTATTTGACCTGCTAATTCTTTGTTTTCCTTAGCGACTTCATTTTGAAGACGCTGCTTTTCCTGGCGAATCCTGGTCAAATTCTGGCGTTTTTGTTCAACTTGGGTCTGCAATGTTCTTAATAAAGCGGCCGTCTTCCCGTAGAGTTTTTCAACCTCACCCAACTGCGTGTTTAGCGTATTTCGCTGCTGTTGAATCCGCTCCCTATTTTGTCCGGCCTCTGCTATGCCCGACTGAACTTCATTTAGCTCTTCGCTTTTTTCCGAGATTTCCGCATTACTTTCATGAACAAACGCACTCAGCAAAAGGCAAAAAACCAGCTTCTTTATCATCCACAGATTAAACAGACTTGAAAGGTGCATCAGCCATTGCAATGGCATTGTTTTCTTTGTCCAACATGTAACCGAATCCGTCAAGGATCAGCAATACCAGAGGCTTTGGCCGATTCAACATCTTTATCTTTATCTCCCGATACTAAAAAAAATCCACATTACTATTATCTCTACAAAACAAACTGCTTTGCGCCCCATTTTATTCTTCATTACCAAAAATGGTTGTAGTGATGTATTATTTTGCCAGATTTACTGGTTTTTTATCTTTTGGCTGGTGCCAATTGTGCAATCAAGTAGTCATTATATTAATACACGTTGACAACAGTTGTGTATAAATAATTCTTCACGGGTTCTTTTTTAATCAAATTCAATAAACTAGAAGCGTTAACCCACCTATGAAAATTAAAGACCAGCACACAGACACAACCGATGCCGATATAGCCAGGGCGGCTTACTGCTTAAAGGCAATGTCGCATCCATTGCGTTTGAAAATATTGTGTGTTCTGGGCAATGATTCAATCTGCGTACAAGACATCGTCGATCAGGTCGGCACCAGCCAAAGCAATATTTCCCAGCATTTGGCTATTCTCAAGGAGAAAAATATTCTCGGCTCCAAAAAACAGGCTAACCGCGTTTATTACTATATTGACGATGCCCGTATGCTGTTACTCATTAAAATGATGCAGGAAGTCTTCTGCCCCAATCGTTAATTCATCTTTTCACTTAACTTTTACAACAAATCCATGGAACGTTACCTAGAATTCATTTTAAATCACTACATCTTATCTCTCGCTCTGGCAGTCGTTACTTACTTATTAATCCAGGAATTATTCGATGCCGCATTCAAGAAATTCGGCGCGATTTCTCCTTTACTGGCTGTCGCTAAAATGAATGATAGCGATACAGTCGTCATTGATGTCCGCGAGCCGGAGGAATTCCTTGCCGGCCATATTGAAAACGCGATCAACACCCCGTTGGGCAACCTGCCTGCTCACCTGTCAAAACTGGAAGCTGACAAAAACAAACCTGTCCTTATTGCCTGCCAAAGCGGAACCCGCTCCGCATCCGCAGGAAAAATATTAACTAAAGCAGGATTTGAACAGGTTTTCGTTATCACCGGCGGCATGCAGGCCTGGGAAAACGACTACAAATTGCCTATCAAAGCAGCCGGTAAACACAAAAACTAAATCGACACTCCCATTCATTAGCCCTAATCTTAAAAATTCATCATGACCGAAGAAAGCAACGCAGTAGAAAAACAATTTTCCATCCAGAAAATTTATACCAAAGACCTGTCTTTTGAGACCCCCAACTCGCCCAAGGTATTCACCGAAAAATGGGAGCCCGCTGTCGACTTTAATCTGGGCACCCATGTTTTGCCTTTAGATAACTCAATGTACGAAGTAGCCCTTGCGGTAACCATCACCGTAAAAAACGGCGACGCGACAGCCTATCTTGTTGAAGTCAATCAAGCAGGAATTTTTGCTTTAGCCGGTTTTAATGATGCCGAAATGGGACCCATGCTTGGCAGTTTTTGCCCCAATATCCTTTTTCCTTACGCAAGAGAGGCTATTTCCGATCTCGTCACTAGAGGCGGCTTTCCGCAGATGGTTTTAGCCCCGGTAAATTTCGACGCGTTATACTCGCAGCATTTACAACAAGCACAGCAAGCGCCAGGCTCCGACGCCATCAACTAACCTCCGTCCTGAGCTTGTCGAAGGATCGCTCGATGAATAAAAAAATAGCCGTCCTTGGTGCTGGCTCATGGGGAACGACTTTGGCGATTCTGGCAGCCAGAAATGGTTGCCGGACGCTTTTATGGGGTCATAACCGGGAACACATGGCATCGCTGGCACAAGATCGGGAAAACAAACGCTATTTACCCGGCCCGGTTTTCCCTGAAAACCTCAGCGTGACTTCCGATTTGGCTGAAGTGGCGGGTTTTTGCAACCTGATACTGGTTTCCGTTCCCAGTCATGCATTTAAAGACACCCTGCTTAAACTCAAAGCGTATTTGCCCGATGGCATACAAATAGCGTGGGCAACCAAAGGCTTTAATTCCGATAACGGCTCCTTGCTGCACAAAGTCGTAGCCGATATTTTTTCCGAGCAAACTCCGGCGGCCTTGCTTTCGGGCCCCAGTTTTGCTGCGGAAGTCGCGGCCGACCTGCCGACAGCCATCACGATCGCTTCGCCCCAGCCGGATTTTGCAGCGCTTCTGGCCGACATCCTGCATAGCGAGCGTTTCCGAACTTACACCAACTCGGATCTGATCGGCGTAGAAGTCGGCGGCGCCGTCAAAAACGTCATGGCGATAGCAGCGGGCATTGCCGACGGCCTCGGCTTAGGCGCCAACACGCGGGCGGCACTGATCACCCGTGGGCTAAACGAAATTATCCGGCTCGGGGTCAAACTTGGCGGCAAACAGGAAACCTTTATGGGCTTGGCGGGCCTTGGCGACCTTATCTTGACCTGCACCGACAACCAATCCAGAAACCGGCGCTTCGGTTTAGCCTTGGGACAGGGCAAAGACCGGGCAGAGGCTATACAGGAAATCGGCCAGGAAATTGAGGGCATTTCAGCGGCAAAAGAAACCTTTTTGCTGGCTAAAAAGCATGGCGTGGACATGCCTATCACCGAACAAACCTACAAGGTTTTATATGAAGGTCTGGCCCCGCTGGAGGCCGTGCAAAACCTGCTGGCCCGCGAACAAAAAGCCGAGTCGTAATTTACAACAGAACACGGATGACACGGATTTGACTGATAAACACAGATAAAAATTTTATACGGAAAAACTATTTATAGAAAATCAAATCCGTTTAAACCCGTCTCATCAGTGTCATCCGTATTCCATTTCTCTAGCTATTAAGGAATGTGCATGAATAACTTGAGCACGTTTTATTTTTAAACCATGAAGAACATGAAAGGCATGAAGGATTGATGTCTTCATGTCCTTCATGGTCATTGCGTAAATTAATTGATGTCTGTTCCTAAGCCTATTTTATCGCCGCTCCGGCAAAACCCAGCTGCCGCCAAGCCTCATACAAGACAATAGCGACGGTATTGGACAAATTCAGACTGCGGCTTTCCGCCTGCATCGGCAAATACAAGCATCGCTCGACACCTAAGTCCGCCAATACAGTTGCAGGCAAGCCGCGCGTCTCAGGCCCGAACAAAAAAGCATCCTGCGGCTGAAAACTCACTTCACTGTAACAAGCGTTCCCTTTGGTCGTCAGCGCAAACATCCGCCCCGGCTTAATGCTGTCGACAAAATCAGCCAATGAGTCGTGCTCTTTAACCGCCACCCACTCATGGTAATCCAGCCCGGCCCTGCGCAGTTTTTTGTCATCCAATTCAAAACCCAGCGGCTTGATCAAATGCAACTGCATGCCGGCGTTGGCGCATAGCCGGATAATATTCCCGGTGTTGGCGGGAATTTCCGGCTCAAACAAAACGATATGAAACATGCTCAGAACTTGTTATCGATATTGACCGGCTTCAGTTTCCATATCTCGGTGTTGTAATCGGTGATGGTTCTGTCAGTGGAAAACTTGCCGCTGGCGGCGCAGTTTAAGATACTCATTTTGGTCCAGTGATCCTGATCCTTGTAAGCCGCTTCCACGCGTTTTTGTGCATCGATAAAACTGCGAAAATCGGCTGCCGTCATCCAGGGATCGTGAGGACTTTTTATTGAGGCCAGAATATCATCGAAAATACCCGGCTCGAATTGATTAAAATGCCCGCACTCGAGCAGCTTAATGACCCTCAGCAAATCCTCATCCTGATTGATGATCGCATTAGGGTCATAGTGACGGCTCATTTCTTCAACCTGCTCTTCGGTCAAACCGAACAGGAAGAAATTCTCATCCCCGACTTCTTCGCGAATCTCAATATTGGCGCCGTCCAATGTGCCGATAGTCAACGCGCCGTTCATCATAAACTTCATATTGCCGGTACCCGAAGCTTCTTTACCGGCCGTTGAAATTTGCTCAGAAAGGTCGGCGCCCGGACAGATTTTCTCCATCGCGGAAACCCGGTAATTGGGCAAGAAAACCAGCTTTAATTTTCTGCCCACGTCGGGGTCGGAATTAATCACGTTTGAGACATTGTTGATCAGCTTGATGATTTTTTTCGCCATGTAATAGCCCGGCGCAGCTTTCCCGCCGATCAATACGCAACGATCCGTCCAGTTCGCCGTGTCGCCGCGCTTAATCCGGTCGTACAGATGAATCACATGCAGCACATTCAACAGTTGGCGTTTGTATTCATGAACGCGCTTAACCTGCACGTCAAAAATGGCGTCGACATTAAAATCGACGTCATGTTCATGCTTCTTGTAATCGATCAGTTTTTGCTTTGCACCTTGCTTGATTTCATGCCAGCGCTTGCGGAACTTCTTATCTTCGGCAAAAGGCTCGAGCTTCTTCAACTGCGACAAATCCGTCAGCCAGCCGTTGCCTATCGTAGCGGTAATCAGTTCGGCCAACTCGGGATTACATGCCGCCAGCCAGCGACGCGGGGTAACGCCATTGGTTTTATTGTTGAATTTGTCCGGCCAGAACTCGTAAAAATCACGGAACAAACCTTGCTGCAATAATTTCGAATGCAACGCAGCAACGCCGTTGACCGAATAGCTGCCGACGATAGCCAGATAGGCCATCCTGACATGTTGCTCGTCACCTTCTTCAATAATAGACATGCGTCTTAACCGGTCGGTATCACCCGGCCAATGCGCGGAGACTTCGGCCATAAAATGGGCGTTAATATCGAAGATGATCTCCATCAGCCTTGGCAACAGCTGCTTGAACAGGCTCACCGACCACCGTTCCAGGGCCTCCGGCAACAAGGTATGATTGGTATAGGCCATCGTCTTGCGGGTAATCGCCCATGCATCGTCCCAAACCAAGCCGTGGACATCCAACAGTAAGCGCATGAGTTCCGCAACCGCTATGCTCGGATGCGTATCGTTTAACTGAAAGGTATTCTTCGCCGCAAACTCGGAAAAATTATTGCCGTGACGGCCAACCCAGGAACCGATCACATCCTGCAAACTGGCGGAAGCAAGCAGGTACTGCTGACGCAGGCGCAAGGCCTTACCATTTTCATTGGCGTCATTCGGATACAGCACCATCGTAATATTTTCAGCGGTATTTTTTGCCGCGACCGATTCGGCGTAATCGCCGGCATTGAACTCCTGCAAATTAAATTCTTCAGTCGCCGTGGCTTTCCATAAGCGCAACGTGTTTACGGTGCCGTTCCTGTATCCCGGAATCGGCGTATCGTAAGGCACCGCAAGTATATCCTGCGTGTCCATCCAGCTGGTCCTCTTGTTGCCGAACTCATCGATATGCGACTCTGTGCGCCCGCCGAATTTAATCCTGTGCGTGTATTCGGGACGTTCAATTTCCCAGACATTGCCGTTACGCAGCCAATGGTCCGGTTTTTCGACCTGCTCGCCATTGATAATATCCTGAGAAAACATCCCGTATTCATAACGCAAACCGTAGCCGGTCACCGGCAGCCGCAAGGTTGCACAACTATCGATAAAACAAGCCGCCAAACGGCCCAGGCCGCCATTGCCCAAACCGGCATCCGGCTCGCTTTCAACCAGCTCCTCCATCTCAAGGCCCAAATCGTACATGGCCTGTTCAACCGCCTCGGTAATGCCCAGATTCAGCATCGCATTACTTAGGGTCCGTCCCATTAAAAACTCCATCGACAGATAGTAGGCCCGTTTGCAATCCGTCTCTTTATAAGTATTGTAAGTTTTTTTCCAGCGCTCTATGAGCCGGTCGCTGATAGCCATCGACAGCGCCTCATAAGCATAGTGCGGCGACGTGCAGTTTTCATCCCTACCCAAACGGTGGCTGTAATAACGCTTGAAATCGGCAACAAAATCCTGCTCAGCCATGCCCAATTCAGGGAGTATAGTAATTGTGGATTTCGGTTTGCTTGTTTTAAAACTTCTGTGCGGCATATTCTTAAATACTACAAAGTTGATATTAGGTTGATGTTAACGACTTTTTGTTATTTGACCAAAATTATTCGACGCGCCGCTACCGGGCTTCCGCTTCATACAGCCGTCTTTTAATCCTATCGCAGGGCTTTTTCCCAGCGGCTTACGACCGCGGCGGCGATGCTGTTGCCGAACACGTTGGTTGCGCTACGCCCCATATCCAGCACCTGATCGACGGCCAGCAGCAACAGCAAACCGGCCTCGGGGATATGAAACATCGACAACGTGGCCGCAATGACAATTAACGAAGCCCTGGGTACCCCGGCCACGCCCTTGCTGGTGAACAGCAGCGTCAACAGCATGATCAGCTGGTCGCCCAGCGCCATGTCGATGCCGTAGGCCTGGGCGATAAACAGCACCGCAAAGGTCATGTACATCATGCTGCCGTCGAGATTGAACGAATAACCCAACGGCAGCACCAGCCCGCAGACCTTTTCATCGCAGCCGAAGCGTTCCAGTTGCTGCAACAGTTTCGGGTAAGCGCTTTCGCTGCTGGCGGTGCCGAACGCCAGCAGCATCGGTTCGCGGATGTGGCGAATCAGTGACAGAATCTTGCGCCCCAGAATCAGGAAGCCGACACAGCCCAGCACAGCGCACAGCAGCACCAGCCCCAAATAAAACTCCCCGATAAACCGGCCGTAACTGAGCAACACGCCGATGCCGTTTTGCGCGATAACCGAAGCCACCGCCGAAAAAACCGCAACCGGGGCGGTGTGCATCACGTAGCCGGTGACTTTCAACATGATGTGCGCTAATGAATCGAGCAGCTTGATGGTCGGATGAGCGAGTTCGCCCAACGAGGCGCAGGCCACGCCGAAGAACATCGAGAACACCACGATCTGCAATATCTCGTTGGCCGCCATCGCTTCGATGATGCTTTTTGGGAACATATGCGAAACAAAATTGCCCAGTGTCGGGGCAGCCTGCGGCAAGCCGGTTTTCGCTCCGACTTCGGGCAGCGCCATGTGCAGCGAACTGCCCGGTTCAAAGCCATTCACCAGCAGCATCCCCAGTAGCAGGCTGAAAATCGACGCCGAGAAAAACCACAACATCGCCTTGATACCGACCCGTCCGACGGTTTGGATGTCGCCCATTTTGGCCATGCCCACAACCAGCGTCGAAAAAACCAGCGGCGCGATAATCATCTTGACCAGACGCAGGAAAATATCGGTCAGCGCGGCGAAAACAGCGATAACCGGCTTTAGCGTTTCGGTTCCGCCCAAGGTCAGGCTAAGCAGCTCGCCGACGATGATACCTATGATTAATGCTACTGCGACATAAAGGGTTTGGCGATTGGGCTGCTGGATGTGAGAGGTCATAAACTTAAAAAGGCCTAGTTAAAGTTGTCTTCTTCAATTAAGTGCTGAATTTGGCTTTCGTCGAATTGCTGATGATAATTCTCAAAAGACTGCATGCTACCGAACCATTGTAAAACTTGTTGCTGTTCAATGCGGCTTTGTTTCTGTTGTCGAATCGCTTGATAGGAAGAATGAGGATAAGTGCGAAAGTCGTCGACAAACCCGTGCTTTTGCGGATTACGGTGAATATAGCTGACCAAGTGAACGAAATAGCGGTCTGTGTCGATCAAGATGCGGTTGAAGTTTTTTTCGAATAAACTGCCTGAACGACCGTAAGCCTTGTTAATTGCTTTGGTATAAGCATTAAACAAGTTTGAAAAAGATTGCGAATAATTGTGCCGAATTAAACCTTCCAGGTCTTGAAGACCTGGAAGGTTTGGTTCCCGGCTCAGATTTAGACCTTCCAGGTTTTTAGAACCTGGAAGGTCTGGTTTCGGATTAATCCTAACCAACAAATGAAAGTGGTTTTTCATCAAACAATACGCGTAGGTATCGGCAATCGGATAAATATAACGGATGTAAAGTTTGAGAAAATGATGATAATTCCGTTCTTCGGGAAACAAGTTTTCGCCATTATTGCCTCGGTTGTAGATATGATAGTAGTGGCCGTTAATTAAGAGCGTTTCTTTTGACATATTTAACCTTGAGAGTAAAACCTTCCAGGTCTTAGAGACCTGGAAGGTCTGCTAACAACACCGCTTAATCCCGTTCCACTTTTCATCCTGCCACTGCTTGAAAAAAGCCTCTTTGCTCAGCGGCATATCGGCTTGATGATGTTCTGCATGGTGCTGTAAATAGCGCTCGTAAGCGTCATCGCCGGAAAGACGACGCACCACCCGCCAAAAGGTTTTGAGTTTGCTAAACATCAGTCCCTCACCCAGTCTTCAACCAGACGGCTCGGCGTATGCGGCGATTCCGCCAGCGGCAGCACCGGTTTTCCTGCCAGATAACGGCTGCAAACCCGCAGCATATCGAACACGATCAACCACAACAAGGCCACAAAAAACAGCGTTATCCAGCCGTCCAGATGCAGGTTGAAGATCAACTGCGGCGCAACAGCCGTTTTCTCCGGCGGCAACGCACCTGCCGCCAGCTTGTCGGCCAAATCGTTGGCCGCGGAAAAGAAGCCGATGCGTATATTGTCGCTGACGATTTTCTCCCATGCCGCCGTGCTGGTGATCGTCACCAGCCAGGTCAGCGGCAAGCCGGTCACCCAAGCGTATTTGAATTTGTCCGATTTAACCAAAATGCCGGTCGCCACGCACAGCGCAATCGCGGCCAGCATCTGGTTGGCAATGCCGAACAGCGGCCACAAGATATTGACCCCGCCGTTCGGGTCTATCACGCCGATATAAAGGAAATAACCCCACCCTGCCACGACCAACCCACTGGTCAAAATAACCGAAGGCGTCCACGAAGTTTCGCCCATTTTCGGCCAGATATTGCCGAGCATGTCCTGCAACATGAAGCGGCCGACGCGGGTTCCGGCATCCAGTGTGGTCAGGATAAAAATAGCCTCGAACATGATCGCAAAGTGGTACCACAAAGCCAGCATGCTCTCGCCGAACGCGCTGCCGAAAATACTCGCCATGCCGACAGCCAAAGACGGCGCACCGCCGGTTCTGGCGAACAGCGTCGCCTCGCCCATTTGACTGGCCAACAACCGCATCTGCTCTACAGTAACCGGAAAGCCCCACGAGGAAATCTTGGCAACGGCGTCAACAGCCTCCTTGCCGACCACGCCCGCCGGGCTGTTGATCGCAAAAAACACGCCCGGATCAAGCACGGTCGCCGCCATCATTGCCATGATCGCGACAAAGGATTCCAGCAACATGCCGCCGTAGCCGATCATGCGTATATCACGCTCGTTGCTGAGCAGTTTCGGCGTGGTGCCGGAAGCGATCAGCGAGTGGAAACCGGAAATAGCCCCGCAAGCAATGGTAATAAACACGAACGGGAACAACTTGCCGCCGAAAATAGGCCCGGTGCCGTCGATAAACTGCGTCAACGCAGGCATCTTCACGGTCGGCTGCAACATGATAATCGCCACCGCCAGCAAAGTAATCGTGCCGAGCTTAACGTAAGTCGACAGATAATCGCGCGGCGCCAGCAACAGCCAAACCGGCAAAATCGCCGCCGCAAAACCGTAAGCCATCACCCACCAGGCCAGCGTCAAACCTTCGTGATCGAACCAAACGCGCAGGGTAGGATTGTGATCGATCCAACCGCCACCGACCACGGCCAGCAACAGCAAAGTCACGCCCAACGCAGACGCTTCCAGCACTTGGCCGGGACGGAAACTGCGCATGTACAGGCCGACGATCATCGCAATCGGAATCGTCGCCGACACCGTAGCCGTCGCCCACGGGCTGTGCTTCATCGCGTTGACCACGACCAGCCCCAGCACCGCAATCAGGATGATCATAATCGCAAACGTACCGATCAGCGCCGCCGTCCCGCCCAATGCGCCCAGCTCGTCGCGCGCCATCTGGCCCAGGCTTTTGGCGTCGCGCCGGGTGGACAAAAACAGTGTCGTCATATCCTGCACGCAACCGCCCAGCACCGCGCCGAACAATATCCACAATGTGCCCGGCAAATAGCCGAACTGCGCGGCCAGCGTCGGGCCGACCAGCGGCCCCGGCCCCGCAATCGCCGCAAAATGATGACCGAACACGATCCATTTATTGGTCGGCACAAAATCTCGGCCGTTATCCAAACGTTCGGCCGGTGTCGCCCGCGTCTCGTCAACCACCAATACCGTCGCAGTAATCCACGCCGCGTAAAAACGGTAGGCAATGGCGTAAACGCACAAGGCGGCGGTTATAAACCACAACGTGTTGATGTGCTCGCCGCGGTTCAAGGCAATGCCGCCGACAGCTGCCGCGCCGAGCGCGGCAATCAGTACCCAGATGGAGTTTTTCAGTAGATTATTCATTAGGCATCTTCTATTTATTATTGATGTTTTAATGGTAAAACCAAGGAGATTATCCTTGAAAATGGCTAAATTGCGATAGGATTATGGTCAGATCCCACGCTACAGCGCTCGTTTTTATTCACAAGTATCTGCCGGAATGACGCGCTATTTAAAAAATGAAGGCATAAAGAGAACCTCTATACAACCTGCAAGCCCAAAAACTGCTGAAAGGGTTGAAAATCCTTGTCCGAATGCAATAACGGCAATTCGTTTTCAATGCAGTAAGTAGCAATCATCGTGTCGATGGTTTTTCGGGTCGTAATACCTTGTTTACGCAAGTTTCTGAAATTTTCAGCGCTCTTTAAACTGAGGGTTACGCCCAACATGGCGTGGACAGGCAGGGAGCAAAGCAAGGTTTTTGCGGTCTGGTAATCGGAATCCGATCTAAATCCTTGCAGCACTTCAGCCAGAATCAAATCCCCGATACATACCGGCTGTACACCCAGTAAGTTATCCAGCTTTTTGGTTGCCAGTGTTTCTGTGCCGTTAAAGTAATCGATCCAGACACTGGAATCGACCAGGATCACCGATCAGTCCTCATTTGCTCCAAATCGCCCTCCCATTTCAATTTGCCTTTAAAAGCTTTGATGCCCTCTTGCTGCTTCAACATCAATAAGGTTTTTAGACCTAGCTCTACCGCTTCGCGCTTGGATTTTGCGCCCGTCGCTTTTAAAACATCGGCCATTAAGGTGTCGTCAATGATTATATTGGTTCGCATCGGATTACCCTTGTGTAAGGAATTTATAAACAATACACATTAGAGCATGTCTATTGACATCATTCAATATTATATAAGCCATTGAAATAACCAAATTTACTCTATATGATGAAATCCGATTTTAATGGAGTGAACAATGAACACCAAAGTCATTAGCGCACATGTTCCAGAAGAACTGGCCGACAAAGTTGACCAAATAGCCGCTCGCTTGGATCGCTCACGCGGTTGGGTTATCAAACAGGCGTTGGCGGATTGGCTCGGACAAGAAGAAGAGCGCAGGCGTCTGACGTTGGAAGCGCTGGCAGATGTTGACACCGGACACGTCATCGACCACCAAGCGGTGCAAGCTTGGGCCAATAGCCTCGATACCGACAAGCCGCTGCCGATTCCGCGCTGATGCGGTTGAAGTGGACGAGCAAAGCGCTGGACGATCTAGCGCGGCTTTATGAGTTTTTAGCAGCGGTAAACAAACCGGCGGCAGCCCGCACAGTGCAATTATTAACCGCCGCCCCCACTCGGCTACTTGAACAACCCTATATCGGCGAAAAATTGGAAGAGTTCGAACCACGTGAGGTTCGCCGTATCTTGGTTGAACGATATGAAATGCGTTACGAGATTCAGGATTCCACTATCTATATATTGCGGCTGTGGCATACGCGCGAAGATCGATAGCTATGTTAGAGACAATGCCATTAAATTAAGCGTTGTAGGAGCGGACATTACAAATTACATTTGTTTTTTTGCAGGCACGTAAAATGTAAGGCCTGACCCTAATGACTCCCAGTCGTGCAAACCGAACACTTTAGATCATAATATGATACGTTAGATTTTAAGGTACGCTCTGCATACCCTACCAGGCTACCTGGATATTTTGTCGGTTGAGCTAAGAAACTAGTTCTTTGATCTTTTATCAAAAGGAATTATTTGTGGGAAAGAATAATAAAGCTCGTAGAGCTGAAAAAAAGAATCAAATAACAAAAAAACTTAAAAAACTAAGGGCTCAACAGACATGTAAGACTATCACCAAATCTAGCCTATCATCACCAGTGTTTACTATGTTGGATAATCCGCTCAGGAATTTAACTGATACTCAGAGGAGAGATTTGATTTGGCAGATAGGAGAGGACAATAAGAAGAAATTTCAAAAATCTCTGAATAATATCCAAGATTTATTAAAAGCGCATGATCCAATTACCTTATTAGCAATAATTTCTGGGTATGGCTTGAGTGTGGGAGCAGGTGACACGGGGGTTCAATCTAATGAGGGGCGTGCGCTAATAACCCAATCACACGTCGAAATGCTTCAAGCATTGCTTTTACAAATACCAAGGAGTGATTGGGGAACAAATCCAGTTACACCTGATGTGGTTCAGAAAGGATTCGATACATTAACCGAATTAGGTAGAGCTTTTTCCTTCAGTGGCATGAATAACGGGCGCCTAGATGCTAGTGCAAAAGGTAAAGCTATCGATTGCATACAATTCTTGGTTAGGAGCAATACACAAACCGTCAGGAATTGGGGCTATTATTCTCAGGTATTTAACATTTCAACGGAGTTATATAGTTACTTTGATGAAATACTGCTTGATAAGCATGAATTTAGCGCGACCACGATTATAAAAACATTCAATTTCATGCTCAGATCAATGGAAAAATCTTTGACAGAAAGGCATGTTGCATTAAGCAAGCTTAAAGCCATCAAAAAACCAAAAGAATTAGTCTTAAAATATCATGAGCTCATTGGTCAGGGACAAGAGGAAGCCGACCAGTTTTATGAAGTAGATGGCATTTCAAAGCTCCCAATAAAGAGTTTGTTTTTAATGCTTTTGAGCCACTATGATCTTGGAATGTCAGACTCTTTTTATTTCACGGCAGAGGCAGTCTCTTCCAAGACTGGGATTGATTCTGAAAGCACCAACTTAGTGTTAGATTATTTTTCATATTCTCCTGGAGCTTTAGAAACTCATAAAACCGAATTTTTATTTCTTGATAACCCAGTATGGAATAAACCCATCATAAAGGATGAAAAAGCGTATTTTTGTCCCATGCCACAATTATTTTTTAGTTTTGTGCTTTCGTCACTAGATGAAGTTATTGAAAAAAATAATAAAGATAAGCTTCATGATAGAAGAGCAAACTATTTGGAAGAGAAAATCGAAGAAATAGTAAAGCGGCGATTCCCCGAAGCTTTAACGGTATCGTGTGTTAAATGGCGTGTAGATGAAAAACAGTTTGAAACAGACTTAATAACCTTCATTGATTCCCATGCAATCATAATCGAAGCAAAGGCTCATAAAATAAGTAAGTCAGCCTTGAGAGGGGCACCTGACCGGATAAAGCGCCACATCAAGGAGATATTGGTAGAACCAAGCATTCAATCTAAGCGCTTAGAAAACAGGCTGAATGAACTGAGATTGGACGCAACCATCAGTGATGCCTTGAGGGATAGATTACCCGTTGATCTGAGTAGCATACATAAAGTGCTGCGAGTTTCTGTATCTTTAGAAGATTTTGCCTCTCTTCAAGCAAACTTCAGCAGATTTATTGATACTGAATGGCTACCAGAAGATTTTTATCCATGTCCAACGATGAACTTGGCGGATTTCGAGACCTTGTTCGATTTCTTGGATCATCCAGTGCAAATAATCCATTATCTTCAGCGTCGAACCGAACTAGAAGGGCATGTTAGCTTCCTAGGCGATGAGCTGGATTTTATGGGGCTATATGCAATGACACTTTTTAATTTAGGAAGCATGCAGTCGGAAGATAAAACAGAAATTATAATTTCTGAGATGTCAGCTCCACTTGATAAGTATTATATGTCAAGGGATGAAGGAATAATTCTTGAGAAGCCAAGACCAAAAATTTCCAAACTGTTTAATGATATTTTTCGCAAGCTTGAAGAACGATCCACTCCTCAATGGACAGAGATTGGTGTTCTGTTGAATATGTTTTCACCTAATGATCAATCGAAATTAGCTTCAGCTGTTGAGATGCTTAAAAAAGGTGTTAGCAGAACATGGCAAAAGGAAGGGCATAAAAATGCAATAATTTATGCCCCACCTGAGGCGTCGGAGTATGCACTTGCTTATGTTTTATTTAAGGATGGCAATGCACATAGACGGTATGAGTTTATAGAAAATGCTGCTGCTTCTGGGCTCAAACCAGAGCATGTAAAAAGCTGTCTAGTCATAGCAAAAAATATCGATCAAGATGATCTACCGTATCACTATATTTCACTTTGTAAATCATCCGATAATTGAGCGAGTAACCTGGATGGGGCTTGCGGAATCCGGTGCTTCGTGGTTTCAATCATCCCGTATTTCGCTACGCTACATACGAGCTACGCAACTTTTATGCTTTAAACATGAGCTGCTTTTCCAAGTATCTCGGCAGCCCATTGATTCAGGCTTTTGCCGGTAGCCTGAGCGGCTACCAGCGCCGCCGCATGAACCTCTGGTGGCACGCGCAGCATCAGCTTGCCGCTGGCAGGCTTTTCCGGCGTCTCGCCACGCGCCTTGCAATCATCAATCATGAAGTCGATGGCGGCCTCGAAGTCTGCACGCAATTCGGTTACCGTTTCGCCATGAAAGCCGATGATGGCTTTTACTCCAAGTACACGGCCCACGAAAATTGCATCGCGCTCATCGAATTCAATGCGGGCTGTATAGCCCTTATAAGTCATAGTGTTCATGGTTTAATCTCCAGTTTGCTCAGCATTTCGCGTAATTGCTCAACCTGATATTTCTTGGCATCCTTTCCTGGGTGAGGCCGGTGCGCATGCCATTCCATGCCCTGTAGCGTGAATTTCACACGCGAACCCTCGCGCTCGGTCTTTTCTCCACCCAATACGTTAGCAGTGCCTCAAGCTCGGCAAAGACAATAGACGCTTGTGTAGGCAAGGCAAATACGGAATGCAAGGTTTTTAGGTGTTTGGCTTTCATGGGGCAAAAAGCTACCAAATATCGATAGCAATGTAATCTATATTTTGTAAGTCGCAAAAAGCGAAAAGAAGTCAGGTTACTTTTCAAGCGGGGTTGAGTGCAATTCTTTCTTGGCTTGCTGCCAATCCATTACTTCAATGTCGCCGGAGAGAAATTGTTTTTCAGTTTCTATGAGTTCGGTTTCATGCCAGGATGGGCTGGAGAGATTATCTTCATCACCGACCAAATCACCCCAAAGCGCCTCGATAATCTTTAGCTTTTCTACGGCGGATAACTTGTGAAGTTCTTCGATGCTCATATAGGAAGTACCTGTGATTGATATTGCGTCTTTACCACGGACAGCTTAACCTTAAAGGAAAAGCACTGCTCTTGCAATCACACATTCCGTCGGCTCGGCAACAATGCGGCGATGAAAGAACCAGCTCGTTAGCCTTGTAAGTCATTTTATTGAACTTAGTTCTGCCGAAACTAAAACCTCTAACCGTATTAACCATGCCCCAAAACAAAACAATCCCAAAAACCAAAGGCGAATTTCTACTCGGCAATTTACGGCAGATGAAAGCCAATCCGTTTCAAGCGCTTTGCGACTGGCGGCGTGATTACGGCGATTTGGTGAGTTTCAGACTGGCGGTTCGCCATTTTTATTTAATCAGCCACCCAAAGCTGATCGAACAGGCTTTAATCAAACAAAGCGATATCTTTGTCAAAATGTACGACCCTAAAAAACCAACCGGTCTGGCACTGGTCTTAGGACAAGGGTTAGTGACCAGTCAGGGCGAGTTATGGCAACAGCAGCGGCGGTTAATGCAGCCGGTTTTCCAGAGGCGTAATTTGGCCTTATTGCTCCCGCAAATTGTCACCGCCGGCAATAACTTATTGGCAAGATGGCGGCTATTAGGCGACGGGGCTCATGTTAATCTCTCTGATGAAATGATGCAGGTAACGCTTGAAGTGATCACTCAAACCATGTTCAGCACCAGCGTCCTCGATAAAATTGAACGCATTGCGCCTGCTTTAGACACGTTGCTGCGGTATGCGGCCAAATCCGTAATCAATCCTTTGCGCATTCCGTTATTTATCCCCACCCAGGCCAATCGGGAATTCAATGCTGCAAGCTCCCTATTGGATGATCTCATTTACGGGATCATCGAGCAACGCCGCGCCCAGCCGGCAGCACACAGCGATTTGTTGGATATGTTGCTGAACGCAAGCGATGAGAACGGCGAACTTATGTCCGATAAACAGATTCGCGATGAAGTCATTACCATTTTTACCGCAGGCCATGAAACCACCGCTAACCTGTTAACCTGGACCCTCTATTTATTGGCCCGCCACCCGGATGTACTGGCTAAACTGCGTCAAGAACTCGATACATTGCTGCACGGCGAAATCCCAACGGCGGAAGACTTGCAGCAGTTTGTCTATACCAGAGCCGTATTGAACGAATCGATGCGCCTGCGTCCGCCTGTCGGCATTATGATGCGCAAAATTATTAAAGATACTGAGATTGACGGGCATTCGTTAAAGCAAGGCAGGCTGGCGATGTTCAGTATTTACAATATTCACCATCATCCGGATTTCTGGCCAGAGCCTGAACAGTTCGATCCCGAACGTTTTTTAAATACTGAAAGCCGTAGGTTTTCATTCATGCCGTTTGGAACCGGGGAACGCATCTGTATCGGCAACCATTTTGCGTTACTGGAAAGCCAGCTTTTGTTGAGCATGATACTTCAGCATTTTGATTTGCAGTTGCTTGATACGGATGAAGCCGAAATTGAAATGGCGGTGACTCTGAAGCCTAAGGGCGGGGTTCCGGCGAAGTTAGTCGTTCGAAGCAGACATCATTAGTTGCGCTGATCAGTTGAATTTAAAACTCAAACATATCAACCAAAGTTGATGAAATCATTTTTTGTGCTTTAGCATCTATAGTCCCGAGCTTTTTAACCAGCCTGGACTTATCGACCGCCCGCAATTGATCCAGCAAAACCAGCCCGGTCTTATCCTGAAACTCAAGCTCAACTCTTGAGGGCGCATGAAACCCTTTAGTAGTCATGGGTGCGATTAAAACCGTTTTCAAGCAATTCATTTCATTGGGCGAAACGATAACGCAGGGTCTGTTTTTTTTAATTTCACTGCCCATAGCCGGGTCAAGCTCGATCAGATAAACCTCGAACCGATTGACTACCATTCCCACGCCTCGCCGGTCGGAAGTTCCGCGCTATGGTCAAGATTGCTATGGGTTTTGTTAAAATCTTGCTCAATTTGAGCTGCGGTGATTCTTTTGAATTGCTCTTCCCAGCCTTGTCTGGTTTTTTTGATCGGAGTAATTAATAAGCCATTATCTACAACGTGAATTTCAAACTCCTGATCTTGAAGATTGGCTTGTTTAATAAGCGGTTGCGGTATCCTGATGCCTTGAGAATTTCCTATTTTGATTAAATGCGCCATATTTGACTCCTTTTAGCCCTTAATAAAATATAGTTACATTGTAATTACTTTTGAGGTCGGTGGTCAAATTCACTTTAGCGCAAAAAAAAGCCCATCATAAAGACGGGCTTTTTTAAACGCTTAAACTGACTATAGATTTATACCCCTCATCCCAACCTTCTCCCTCAAGGGAGAAGGTGCAAGAGAGGAAGATAAAATCAGTTTTTGGTTTTATCAACAATCTGGTTGGCTTTGATCCAAGGCATCATGCTGCGCAGTTTCGCGCCGACGACTTCAATCGGGTGCTCTGCATTCAAACGACGCTTGGCGGTCATTTCAGGATAGTTGGTCATGCCTTCCATAATGAATTGCTTGGCGTACTCGCCGTTTCTGATGTTTTTCAACGCTTCACGCATCGCCCAGCGGCTTTCTTCGTTGATGACTCTTGGGCCGGTAACGTATTCGCCGTACTCTGCATTGTTGGAAATGGAGTAGTTCATGTTGGCGATACCGCCTTCAAACATTAAATCAACAATCAACTTCAATTCGTGCAAGCATTCGAAGTAGGCCATTTCAGGCTCATAACCCGCTTCAACCAGGGTTTCAAAACCCATTTTTACGAGTTCAACCGCACCGCCGCATAATACCGCTTGTTCGCCGAATAAATCGGTTTCACATTCGTCGCGGAACGTGGTTTCGATGATGCCTGAACGGCCGCCGCCGATGGCTGACGCGTAAGACAAGCAGATCGATTTAGCTGTGCCTGAAGCATCTTGATGAACTGCGATTAAGTCGGGAACGCCGCCGCCGCGTACAAATTCAGAACGAACGGTATGGCCTGGGGCTTTAGGCGCGATCATGATCACGTCCAAATCGGCGCGTGGCACGACTTGGTTGTACAAAATTGAGAAGCCGTGGGCAAATGCCAATACTGAACCTTGTTTGATGTTCGGTTCAATTTCGTCCTTGTACAATTTTGATTGGAATTCATCAGGCGTCAGAATCATGACGATGTCCGCACCGGCAACCGCTTGTGCAACCGGCTGTACGATTAAACCATGCGCTTCAGCCTTAGCCACTGAAGGTGATCCTGCGCGCAAGCCCACGACAACCGAAACGCCGGATTCTTTTAGATTAAGAGCGTGGGCATGGCCTTGCGATCCGTAACCGATAATGGCCACTTTTTTACCTTTGATGATTGAAAGATCGGCATCTTTGTCGTAATAAACTTGCATGGTTTTTTCCTGTTTTTGGTGTTTTTAAAATTAATTAGACGAAAAGCTAAAGCTTACAAATGCAACCCTTTTTCGCCTCTCGATATACCTGTCGGCCCGGAACGGACGACTTCAATAATGCTGTCGCCGTCAATGGCTGCGATAAACGCATCGAGTTTACTGGACGGACCGGTCATTTCCACGACATAAGTGGTTGGCGTCACGTCGATAATCTTGCCGCGGAATATATCCGCCATACCTCTGATTTCTTCGCGTGTGTGCTCGGTGGTCCTGATCTTGACCATCATCAGTTCCCGTTCGATATGAACGGATTCGACCAAGTCGATCAGTTTAACCACATCAATCAGTTTATTCAGCTGCTTGGTGATTTGCTCGATAATGTCGTCGCTGCCGCGCGTGACCAGGGTCATACGCGACAGGCTGGGGTCTTCGGTAGGCGCTACGGTCAAGGACTCGATATTGTAGCCGCGCGCGGAAAACAAGCCTGCGACCCGCGATAACGCGCCGGATTCATTTTCAATCAGGATAGAAATAATATGTCTCATTACGCCAATTCCCTGTCGGTTGATGTGCCGTCCGCGACTCTTAAGGTCATATCGTTATGGGCCTTGCCCGCTTCAATCATCGGGTAAACATTTTCGGTCCGGTCGGTCAGGATGTCCAAAAATACCGTGCGGTCTTTCATCGCAAACGCTTCTTCCAGCGCAGGCCTGACATCTTCCGGTTTGTCGATACGCATGCCGACATGGCCGTATGCCTCGGTCAGTTTGACGAAATCCGGGATAGTATCCATGTACGAATGCGAGTAGCGGCTTTCGTAGCTAAATTCCTGCCATTGGCGAACCATGCCCAAATAGCTGTTGTTCAGGTTGATGATTTTTACCGGCGCATTGTATTGCAATGCAGTCGATAATTCCTGAATGCACATTTGGATGCTGCCGTCGCCGGTCACGCAGGCGACGTCCGAATCGGGAAACGCCAGCTTAACGCCGATGGCCGCAGGCAAGCCGAATCCCATCGTGCCCAAACCGCCCGAATTAATCCAATGCCTCGGCTTGTCGAACGGATAATACTGGGCCGCCCACATTTGATGCTGCCCTACATCCGATGTGACATAGGCCTCGCCTTTGGTGACTTCGTACAACTGTTCGATCACGTATTGCGGTTTGATCAAACGGCTGCTGCGGTCGTATTCCATGCACTTGACGGCCCGCCATTGGTCGATCTGCTTCCACCAGCTTTCCAAGGCTTTCTTGGACGGTTTCTTTTTGCTTTCCCTGATCATTTCCAGCATCTGCTCCAATACCGGTTTAACTTCGCCGACGATAGGAATCGCAACCTTAACGGTTTTGGAAATAGACGCAGGATCGACATCGATATGGATAATCTGGGCGTGCGGGCAAAATTCGTCCAGCTTGCCGGTAACGCGGTCGTCAAAACGCGCTCCGATAGCGATAATCACATCGCTGTCATGCATCGCCATATTGGCTTCATAAGTGCCGTGCATCCCGAGCATGCCGACGAACTGCTTGTCGGTTGCAGGATAAGCGCCCAAGCCCATCAAGGTATTGGTGATCGGAAAACCCAGCGTGTGAGCAAATTCGGTCAGTTCCTTGCTGGCTTCGCCTAAAATCACGCCGCCGCCGGAATAAATGATCGGCTTTTGTGCGGTCAATAATAAATCAACGGCTTTTTTAATTTGCCCCTTATGACCGTTAACCGCAGGGTTATAAGAACGGATAGATACTTTTTTAGGGTATTTATAAGGCACTTTGATTCTGGGATCGGTGATGTCTTTAGGCACGTCGACAACAACAGGACCGGGGCGGCCGGTTGTCGCGACATAAAAAGCCTTCTTGATGGTTTCAGCCAGTTTATTGACGTCTTTGACCAGGAAATTATGCTTCACGCAGGGCCGGGTAATACCGACCATATCGACTTCCTGGAACGCATCGCTGCCGATGACCGGCAACGGTACCTGCCCGGAAATAACCACCATCGGGATGGAGTCCATATAAGCGGTGGCAATGCCGGTTACGGCATTGGTTGCGCCAGGGCCTGAAGTAACCAGAACTACGCCCGGTTTGCCGGTAGCGCGGGCATAGCCGTCCGCCGCATGGGTCGCGCCCTGTTCGTGCCGAACCAGAATGTGTTTGACATCATCCTGCTGGAAAAGAGCATCGTATAAATGCAATACCGCCCCGCCGGGATAGCCAAAAATATATTCTACGCCTTCGTCCTTAAGACTCTGAACTACGATTTGTGCGCCGTTTAGCTCCACGCTAATACCCTCAAATAGACTTTCGAATTAAGCCGATTAACTGCGTTTTAAAAAACTCAAGCCCCCAAATACCCGGTGTGTTTTTAAAGACGCCAGATAAACTGCTGCTGGCAGCCGCCTTGTTCAGACGGCATAATGCAAGCATTTTACTAGGTTTTTGGTCGAATTGTACACGCATCTCTTATCCTTTTTGATTCTTGCCCGGCCGATAACAATCAATTACAGCTCATCATTAGCCGCCGGATAAAAATATCGTTAAAAAGTGTTGCCGGTGAATTTAAAGGAAAGTTGGTGCAATACCGGTGTTGAGCCCGATGACGCGATTACGGCGTTGTTCCATGTCGACAGTTTGGCGTGCCTTTGTATTTTTTGTGCTTTTTATGTCTTTCGCGGACTAACTGTTTTTCTGGAACAGGCCTCGACTACGCTGAAAATTCAACCTCGTAACCGGCAAACTTGCGGATATTAATCACGCCGGTATCCAGCAATAAATACTGGCCTTTAATACCGTGCAGCACCCCTGATACTTCGGCGTCTTTATCAAGATTAAACGACTTAACCTTGACCGGATAACTGTCTACAGGAAAATGAATGTCCACCACCGGCTGATCGATTAAACACTCAATCGCCTGTTGGCCGAAACGCTGGGTAATGCCGGCCAACTCCGCCTCGCAAACCGCGACTAATTCATCCCGTTTTACAAGTAGATCGACAGGTTCGGCCTTACTTTTAAGCATTTGCTGCCAGCTGGTTTTATCGCTGACATGTTTGGCGATGGCGATTTCAATCAGGCCGGAAATATAACGCGACTGCACCTTAAAAATCGGCAGCGCCTGCACCGCGCCTTGATCTATCCAACGCGTCGGAATTTGAGACTGACGGGTAATGCCGACCTTAATACCGCTGGAATTGGCCAAATAAACCACATGCGGCTGAAAACAGAACTCCTCTCCCCATGCGGGTTCCCGGCAGGTACCCGCCTCATAATGACAGGTTTCCGGCTTCATGATGCACATGTCGCATTGCGCCAGCGAGGTAAAACAGGGGTAGCAATAGCCCTGGTTAAAACTCTTTTTAATCGCCCTGTTGCAGTGCATGCAAAATATTTTTCCGGTATACGTCAGCTTAACCGGCTTGCCGATCAGCGGATTTAACGAAACCGATTGATCACCGACCGGCAGCTCGTACTGAACCTGCTGCTCCAGTCGGACGCGCATTTTTCTTAATTGCCCCTGCATTCAGACATTCCCTAAAAATATAATAACAATGGACCGGTTAAAGATAACCGTCGGTATTTTTTACCAACCAACGCTCGGATTGGGATTTTAACAGCTCCTTTTTCCAGAAAGGCGCTCTCGATTTTAACGCCTCCATAATATATCGGCTCGCATCAAAGGCATCGCCTCGATGCGATGTCCAGACCGCCACCAACACAATCGGCTCATTCGGCAGAATATCACCCACCCGATGCACCACCAACGCATCAATGACCGGCCATTGCCGCATGGCTTCGGCGACGATTTTTTCCAGCTGTTTTTCGGTCATGCCGGGATAATGTTCCAGCGTCATGCCCTTTACATCATCGCCTTCATTGAAATCGCGCATCGTGCCAATAAAAATGCTGGTTGCGCCGAACTTGCCGGGCATGTCCGTTGCCGAAGACTGGTGCGCCTGAACCTCCCGCCAGGGATCGAAAGGCTCAGGGCAAATTTTTATATCCACGGTCAACCTCCGGTCACCGGCGGAAAAAAAGCCACTTCATCGCCGTCATTAACAGCAGCGTCCCATTCGACATAATCCATATTCACCGCCGCCAGGATATTATCCGGCAGCACTTTGTTCGGATTGGCGTAGCGCCACACGTCGCCGACTGTAGCCAAGCCTGCAATCTCCAGATTGTCTTCCGAACGGCCGATACTTTCTTTCAAGCTGGCGAAATACCGCACCTTAATCGACATAGTCATTCACTCAATAAAACGGGCACCAGGTGCATTACGGGAGACCGGCCTCCTTTTTAGTTTTCTTAACCGGCAGTTGTTATAATAAAAACCACTTGACTGTTTCGCTGCTAATTTTACAGAAAAATGACTGCATTAACCCACTTTAATCAATCCGGCGAAGCGCATATGGTTAACGTCGGCGAGAAGGCGATCACCCAGCGCACCGCGATCACTGAAGGCTATATTGAAATGCAGCCGGAAACGCTCAAGCTGATCGTAGACGGCGGCCACAAAAAAGGCGACGTGCTGGCTATAGCAAGAATTGCCGGCATCATGGCCAGCAAAAAAACTGCGGACCTGATTCCGCTCTGTCACCCGCTGCCGCTAACGCATGTTGAAATCAAGCTGAGCGCTGAAATCGACAACAACCGGATACGCTGCCAAACCACCGTAAAAACAAACGGGCAGACCGGCGTAGAAATGGAAGCGCTAAACGCCACGCAAATTGCCTTACTGACCATTTACGATATGTGCAAAGCCGTAGATAGAGGCATGGTTATCCAGTCAGTCCGGCTACTGGAAAAAGATGGCGGCAAATCGGGACACTGGCAATACGATCAACAGAATGTTGCCTGAAACAGCCTAAATTGTGCATTTGGGCGCTGGAAAACAGAATACAAAAACCAAACCGGCTACACTGCCCTCCTTATCATTCTGACGAGCAAGCCGATACAGGTAATGTCGATGCCTATCAGATTTGTTACACTAAACTTATTTTTGCAACAAGGCGCCGATTGTTTTGGCGTTATCTCAAATAACAGCAGAGACAACTATGTCGATTATATTAAAAGAACTGGCCGATCTTTGTGGCGCGCGGATTGAAGGCGGCGATTCATCAGCAACCATCCATTCAGCGGCAGAAATCACCTCTGCACATCAAGGTCAAGTCACGCAGCTGACCAACAGTCGCTATACCCGGCACCTTAAACATTCAATGGCTTCCGCCTGCTTTATTGCGGAAGGCTTCGGTGTTGAAAATGTACCGGAAAGCATGACGCTGTTAATTTGCCCCGATCCTGAGCTCAGCTTTATCAAAGCGGTCGAATTACTGCATCCTGCCAGAACTTACGAACAGAAAATTGCGCCGCAGGCGGTGCTTGAGGCCAATATAATCTTAGGTAATAACTTGTATATAGGCCCTTACGCCATCATCGGCGAAGACTCAAGCATAGGCGATGACAGCCAGATACATGCGGGGGCCTATGTCGGTAAAAATGTCAAAATAGGCAAAAACTGCCGGATTTACCCTTATGCCGTTATTTATGACGATGTGGTCATAGGCAATAATGTCATTATTCATTCGGGAGCCATCATTGGCGCTGACGGCTTTGGTTATAAGTTTCGGAATAACGCGCATGTCAAAGTCCCTCAAGTCGGCAATGTGGTTATCGAAGACAATGTCGAGATTGGCGCCAATACCTGCATAGACAGAGGCGCATTGGGAAGCACCTTAATAGGAGCCGGCAGCAAAATCGATAATCTGGTGCAGATTGGGCACAACAACAAAGTCGGCAAAAACGTCATTATGTGCGGCTTAACGGGCGTATCCGGCTCTTGCAACATTGAAGACTATGCGATTCTGGCGGGAAGCTCTGGCATTGCCGATCACGTTACGATTGGCCGAGGCGCAGTTGTCATGGCCCGTTCCGGCGTGGCGGGCGACGTCCAGGCAGGCGCCCAGGTTTTCGGCAGTCCGGCAAAAGACAAGAAAACAGCTTATAAAGAGCAGATCGCAATCAGCAAGTTGCCCGAGCTGTTGAAGAAAGTAAAAATGCTGGAGGAAAAAATCCAGATGCTGGAAGGCAATTCATAGTCCACGCATCAAAGGCTTCCGACCTAGCGTTTCGAAACAAAAACTGCAAAGCAAAAAAAACCCTCCACCGAAACGATGGAGGGTTTTTTCCAGTTAAACTAGGTTTGTAGTCTTACTGAGCGGTTTTGTTGCTGGTTTTTCTTTTCTCGATGTTTGAGAAAGTTTCTTGTTGCAACTGAGCTACACTACCGCTTTGTAAGTGTTTAGTTTCATCTTGTTTCAGCAATACAACTAAAACAATAACAGCAGCAATAGCAACACCAGCAATCAACCATGTGTTATCTTTTTCTTGTTCTTCAGCCATTTTAAAATCCTCGAAAGTTTATTTAATTATATTGTTGTATTCCCTTTCCTCAAAGGGAGCTCCTCAATAACTGTGTTATTGAGTTGCTTGTCGAATTAAGTAATAAACGACAGGGTACTTTTTATCATGAGATACGGCGTTATGTCAAAGCTATAAATAAAAAAACACCAATCGCATCAGGCTCCATGAGGTAAAGAAGATTTCTGACAATTAAAAACGGCAAGATGATGCTCGGCAACCAAATGAAAACTAATGAAAATATACCGGAGCCTCAAACGATATTAGGGCATTGCTGCCGATTGACTCGTTTCGACCGGAAATCAAGCCACCAGCATTGGAAAGATAATCGTGTCTAAAATTGCCGAACCCAATCGCACTACAAATCGGATACATGAGAGCACAGGCGATTTAATTGAGGCAATACGAAAGTATTTTTTGCTTCAACGCGGAAGAACAGGGCCATTCATTTCCCGAAAGAATTGAAGATGGGCTTTACGCCCTGATAATGATCCGCTACTCTCTGACCGGCTTTTTATCCAGTTTTCGTTGCAGCGTGCGCCTGTGCATGTTCAACGCCCTGGCGGCAGCGGAAATGTTGCCGTCGTGCTGCATCAACACTTTTTGCAGATGCTCCCATTCCAGGCGTTTTACGGACAAGGGGTTTTCACTAATCGAGACCGATGAGTCGCCATCATTTTTATGCAGGGCGTTTACAATTTCGTCCGCATTGGCCGGCTTGGTTAGATAATGTGTGGCGCCCAGCTTTATGGCTTCCACCGCTGTAGCAATGCTGGCGAAACCGGTTAACATCACGCAAACGGTATTGTCGTCCAAAGAGATCAGCGTTTTCACCAGCTCCAGGCCGGATTCATGACCGATACGCAAGTCAATCACGGCATATTCGGGCAGATAACGCTCGGCAAACGATATGCCTGTTTTAACGTCGTTGGCGACCAATACCTCATAATTTCTTTTTTCCAATGCACTCTTCAATACATTGCAAAAAGTCACATCGTCATCCACCAGCAACAGCCGTGGTTTATCCGTTTCCTGGGTTGTCATGATTATTCTCTGTATTTAAAAGGGGTAAGATGATTTCCACGCAGGCGCCGCCCGCCTCGCTGTTGTAAAAATTAATTTTACCGCCCAGTCGATTAATAGTGGAATAAGCTAAAAATAGCCCCACCCCTAAGCCGCGCTTTTTACTGACAACGGGTTGTTTACCGGCAAAATCAATCAATTCCGGGGGCAAGCCTGGGCCAAAATCCTTGATTTTAATAACCACATGGTCTAAATCCCATGACGCATGAAATTCGATACCTTTTTCCGAGGGAGATGCTTCAGCGGCATTATTCAGAATGTTAATAATCGAATGGGTCAGCGTGAGCTCGGCAATAATTTTTGCCTGCGTCTCAACTTCAGGATTGATAAAAAAACTCAGTTTTACCGTCGGTTTGTGAGTACGCCACTGGTTGATGACCTCATCAATATAATCGGTCAGCAGCATGGCTCGACCGGATTCTGCGCGCATTTCGCCGGCAGAAGCCGACATCACCGACAGCGCTGTTTTACAGCGATCAATCTGTTGCTGCATGATCAATAGTTTCTCATGCAAATCTGGAAAACGATGCGTCGGGTACTCTTGCTCAAGCTCATGCGACACAATGGCAATAGTGCCTAATGGCGTTCCCATGTCGTGGGCGGCGCTAGCCGCCAATGTCCCTAAAGCAACAACACGCTCATCCCTTAACGCATTTTCCCGTGCTTCGGCCAAACTGCGTTCCTGGGCTTTCAGCGTTTTAGCCAGCTCAACGACAAAGAATGCGACTAAGCCGGCGCTGAATACAAAACCGAACCACATGCCGAAAATATGAAGATTAAAATATTGACTGTCATTCATCGAATGCACATGCTGCAACAGCTCATAATTTTTTGCATCGGAATACCGCATTTCCGGGTTGGGCATGTGGGGTTCTATCGACGGCAAAGGAATATTGTAGGCCATTAGCGCCGTATACATGGACGTGGTTAAAATCACCATATACCAAGCATAGGATTGATGCAGCATGATGGCGGTAATAATCAACGGCAACAGGAATACCCAGGTAATCGGGTTCGAGGCGCCTCCGGTCAGGTACAGCAATGCTGTAATGCCACAAACATCAATAACTAACTGGGAAAAAATTTCCAGCTCCGTAACCGGATCTTCCGTCTGTAAACGCATTGAGGTATAGACATTGACCGCGCCTATCGACAATATCACCAGCCAGAGCGGCTGCTCAGGCAGGCGAATATTAAGGCCATATACCGATAAAACAATGAGTATAACCTCACTGAGTATCATCAAATTCCTGAGAATAAACAGCCATTTCAGGTTTTGTCGGGCGGAAAGTTCTGATTTATGCGAGGCGTATGAAAGCATTTTTTATTAAAACGGTATGTTGTAGAAATATCCTAAATCAAGAAACTAACAATATTTAGGTATATTATCGGTTGGATTTTTTAAATATAAATAACCAATACACAACTGCGACAATATGTCACATTTTATGTTGAAATATTTGTTGATATTATTAACCTAACTTTTAAGGCTCTAGTAGAGCACCATAGCTGAAAAGTTGCGTTATATTCTTCCTAAATATATTCCAAGGCGGTTTTTTTAAACCGCCTTTTTTTTGCCCGGCGAAATCAAACCTGATCAAAAACCACTCCCAGCCCTCCTAAACCGCAGTACCCCATAGGATTCTTGGCCAGATATTGCTGATGCATATCCTCGGCATAATAAAACTCGCCAACCGATATAATCTCTGTGGTTATTTGGCCGAATCCTGCTCGAGTGAGTTGATTCTGGTAGTGTTGTTTTGATGCCAGCGCCTCATCAAATTGTTCCTGAGTATAGGTATAAATCCCGGATCGATATTGCGTGCCGATGTCATTGCCTTGCCTCATGCCCTGCGTCGGGTTATGGGACTCCCAAAAAACCTGAAGTAGGTCACGGAATGAAATAATAGCCGGATCATAAATCACTTTGACGACCTCATTATGCCCGGTTAAACCGGTGCATAACTCCTCATAAGTCGGATTAGGCGTGTAGCCGCCGGTATAACCGACTGCCGTGCTAAACACGCCACGGCATTGCCAAAACCTCCGCTCCGCGCCCCAGAAACACCCCATTCCAAACACAACCTGCTCCATGTTTTCCGGAAACGGCGGAACTATCGGGTTGCCTGTCACGAAATGCCTGTTGATAACAGACATGGGCGTATTTCGGCCGGGCAAGGCTTCTTTAGGATCGGGTAAAATAAGTTTTTTAGATGAAAAAATCATAGCCTGTGGTATTTTTATAAGACTTTTTGGGCGAACATTATTATGAGCCTGATGCCGTAAAATGCACGATTTTTTTAACCGGGGAAACATGATAGAACAAGATTTACTACGCCGTTTTTTATTTGAAGAACTGGGCGTTCGAGGAGAGTGGGTTAAATTAACCACCAGCTGGCAGGCCGCAAAACAGCATCAGCGCGGATCTGAAAATGTGCAGCAACAATTGGGACAGGCTCTCGCAGCCGTTGTCATGTTGTCGGCTACGGTCAAGTTTAAAGGCTCGATGATTCTTCAGGCTCAAGGCGACGGCGATATTAAGACGCTGGTTGCTCAGGCAACGGATCAGCGAAAAATCAGAGGCTTGGTAAGAGGCAAGGAAAACGTGACTGTCGGCTCATTAGAATCCATGTTCGGACACGGACGGCTGGTACTCACTATCGAATCGCAAAACGGCCATCCCTATCAAGGCATCGTTCCGCTGCACGGTAGTAATTTGGCCGCCGCCTTGCAAACCTATTTTGAGCAATCGGAGCAGCTTAAGACCCGCTTGTGGTTATTCGCCAGTGCCACCCATGCCGTAGGATTATTGTTACAGGAACTGCCGGCGCAGGAAAATTACCAGGCTGATTGGGAACATATCGAAATACTGGCAAATACAGTGACCGAGCAGGAACTGTTCGACCTGGATTGCGAACAGCTGCTGTCCCGATTGTTCCATCAGGAAAAAGTAAGACTCTTTGATCCAGAACCGGTTGAATTCAGCTGCGCCTGTTCACGGTCAAACATCGAGAAAACATTATTCGCCATGGGCCGGACTGAACTCGAAGATATTCTAAAGGAGCGGGACATTATTGAAGTCACTTGCGAATTCTGTAGCGAACACTACCGCTTCGATAAAGTTGATGTCGAAAATATCCTGTCTCAGAAAAACACCGCTACTGACTTCGAAACACGACATTGATAACTCATCCTATGAAAACCGGAATAATTAAACGCAGTTTTCGCATTATTTTTTTGCTGGCGCTGACAGCCTCATTATCCGGTTGCATGTACTGGATTCGGGCTTACCAAGTCTACCTGCAAATGGATGAATTTGACCGCCACTTTTCCGTAGAGACCACCGATGAATTTACCTTACACTTCAAAGATCCCATTCTTTACAGCCAGGACTTTGTTTCCCTGTCCAAACTGTATGCCAGCCAGGATGATCCTACGCCGGAAGGGAGACGCTGGCGATACTGGTTTCGTAAGGTTGACGGCAACAACAACCTGATCAAGCCGGAAATAAAGTTTTACTCGGATTTGAGCTTCAATAAAGAAAACCGATTGATTGCCTGGTCGTTTTCTTCGCTGTTTTTAGCCATTGCCCCGCCCAAGTTTTTAGAGGTTTCTTTACGTTCTATCGGCGGCGCCGAAATCGATAAAGAAAAGCAGCAACTTAAAGCCAACTCCGCATTGTTGGAAAAAATATCCGACGATTTGCCCAGAAAACCGGCCGTTCTGGCGCAGTTGGGCGCCCCTTTTGAAATTAAAGATGAAGGGGAACAGGAGGTGTATATTTACCGTTTTCTGCTGGAAACTCATCGCATAGAAGAAGGTTATGAGGATCGCGCCTTAAACGAAGTCAAAATCACCTTTGACAAGAAAACGCAGGAGTTGATTAGGATGGCGGGACGCTTTGCCGGACTTAAGGTTTCCATTAATTATCGTAAATTTCTGGACGAGGCGCCGGCTGTCGCAAAAAATAATCCCGAGTAACAAAATCATCGATGAGCCCCCGGATTGGGCGGATTTTAAATCAGCATTTATTATGCCTAATCCGCTTCGTCTATAAGCGCCCAGTTTTGGCATCCGCGATCCATTTTTATAAATTACATCCCCTTGGGCAATAAAAAAGGCCTAGGCAGTTACTGCCTAGGCCTTTGTTTGATGCCGTCCAAACCGGTTGGACCGACACAATAATTAGCTGTTATTTACAGCTTGTCAGCATTTTTATCCAGGTATTCCGCTACACCGTCAGGATTTGCATTCATACCGGAATCGCCTTTACGCCATCCGGCCGGGCATACTTCACCATGTTCTTCGTGGAATTGTAACGCGTCGATCATGCGCAGCAATTCATCCATGTTACGGCCTAAAGGCAGATCGTTAACAACCTGATGACGAACCAGACCGGCGCGATCGATCAGGAATGTGCCGCGGTAAGCCACGCCGCCACCGGCTTCAACATCATAATCTTTACAAATAGAATGGGATATGTCGGCAGCCATTGTGTAACGAACAGGGCCGATACCACCTTTATTAACAGGTGTGTTGCGCCATGCGTTATGAGTGAAATGAGAGTCGATAGAGACGGCGATCACTTCAACATTACGGCTTTTGAATTCATCGATACGGTGATCCAAAGCGATCAACTCGCTTGGACAAACAAAAGTGAAATCTAACGGATAGAAAAACACTACCGCATACTTGCCGCTAGTAGCCTCAGAAAAGCTAAATGAATCAACTATTTGACCATCGCCCAAAACGGCAGGAACTGTAAAATCAGGTGCTTGTTTACCGACTAATACGCTCATTGATTATCTCCAATAAATAGTGAAAAAAACAAAAGACTGTTAACTTGATGTTAGCCACTGAAGCAGTGGATTGATGAAATTGTACATCAGTTTAGTAGGAAATTGTCGAATTGTTATGATTTTTAGCTTGCTTTAATTTCAATTTTAGCCATAATTTGTCATCAATAGCTTACAATAATGTCGGGCATTAACTCTCGCCAGAGTTTTTTGAAGCTTGTCGCCCTAACCTGGCTGTTAAATTCATTTTGGTTAATTCATTTAATGGAATTCTATCATGGCAAAAAATAAACATATTACCGAACCCGATGTGTTTGGTTTTCAAGTACGCATCGTAAGACGCGGCAAGGAGAGCAGCCGTTATTTTTCACATAAACTGTGGGGTAACAAAGGCAAATCGCTGAAAGCCGCAATAACTTGGCGCGACCAGATGCTGACCGTATTAAAAGGCAGCAAGACACGTTTTCTTAAACCACCGAAAAACAAGACCACCACCGGTGTCACAGGCGTGTCCAGAACCGTCAAGTATGATCATCGTAAAGACAAAAGCTACCTTTGCTATACCGTTTTTTGGGTCAGTAACGGCAAATCCAGGAATAAAACCTTCCAGGTCGGCAATGTCGATAAAGTAACGGCGGACGATGAATTGCATGCATTCCGCACCGCCAAGCTGTTTAGAAGCTGCTATGAATATTCAATTGATAATGACCTTGAATTTTATGACGGCAAATTTGCAGGCTGGAAAAAAACACGTCTGTATGATGACGAGAATTTGAACGCAGTAGCGATGGCATAAGCGAAGATTCCGCGTTAGACGCCGGGCGGGCAGTTGGCCTGCTAAACAACCGGCTCTCATGAACCGCTAAAGTTCGATGCGAATGCCCAATTCAATGACGCGATCAACCGGAATTTTGAAAAATTCTATCGCGCTTGAGGCATTGTGGAATAAAAACCTGAATAAAGGCCTGCGCCATTGAGGCATCGAACTTTTTCTCCTAAAAGAGAGCCGTTCGCTACCGATGAAAAACGATGTCAGCTTGAAATCGATATTTAATCCTTCCTGAGCGCATTGTTCTAAGGCTTGCCTGACATCCGGGCTTTGCTGGAAGCCATAATAAAGCTTGACCCGGTAAAAATTGCCCTCCTTGCCAAAGGAGCGAATCTTGATCCGATGCGCCACATCAACGTATGGCTCGTCCTTAGTCACTATGGTTAATACGACGATTTGTTCGTGCAGCACATGGTTATGCTCAAAATTATGCAGAAATACCTGCGGTACGCCATGTAAACTTTTAGTCAGGTAAATCGCTGAGCCTTTAACGGTTACCGGCCGATGACTGGCTATCCTGTCTTCCAACTCCTCAAACAACATCCGTCTCTCATCGATATACTCCGCCAGCAATGCCCGGCCTTTAATCCATGTGGTCATCATCAAAAACAACACACACCCGATAACCAAAGGCAGCCAGCCGCCGGTCGGTATTTTTAGACTGTTGGATGACAGAAACAAAAAATCTACGGTTAAAAACGTTGTCAAAAAGGTAACGCCGGCCGATTTTTTCCATTGCCACAGCTCTTGAATGACGATGAACACCAACACCGTATCGACAATCATGGTGCCGGTAACGGCAATACCGTAAGCGGAAGCGAGCGCCGAGGAAGATTTAAAACTCAACACCACAACAAATACCGAAACCATCAATAACCAGTTGATCGCGGGAATATACACTTGCCCTACTTCCCGGCCCGAAGTATGCGAAATATTCATGCGTGGGCAGTAACCAAGCTGTATGGCTTGTCTGGTGACCGAGAATGCGCCCGATATGACTGCTTGAGAGGCAATAACAGAGGCCATTGTCGCCAAAATCAATAGCGGATACCTCGACCAGGTCGGCGCAAGCAAATAGAATGGATTTTTCACCGCCTCAGGGTGCTCAAGCAGCAGCGCGCCTTGTCCAAAATAGTTAAGCAACAAAGCGGGGAAAACAAAACCGAACCAGGCGTAACGGATGGGCTTCAATCCAAAATGCCCCATATCGGCGTAAAGCGCTTCAGCGCCGGTGACGGCCAACACCACAGCCCCCATAATTAAAAAGCCGTGCCACCCCAATTCGATCAATAAATGAATCGCGTAATAGGGATTAACCGCGACCAACACGCCCGGAGCGTGACCGATATTAACCACACCAAGACCGCCCAATGTCGCAAACCAAAGACACATGATCGGTGAAAACAGCTTTCCAACCGTTCCGGTTCCTTTAGCCTGCAATATAAAAAGCGCGAAGAGCACTGCGATGGTGACGGGCAATACATAATGACTTAAAGAGGGCGCAACAATTTGCAAGCCTTCGACTGCGCTTAATACTGAAATTGCGGGAGTAATAATGCCGTCGCCGTAAAACAATGCGGCACCGAGCAAACCAATGGTGATGATAAATCGTGTCTTTTGCGGATTATCATTAGCGCTTTGCAGTGCAAAAGTCATTAGCGCCATGATGCCGCCCTCCCCTTTATTGTTAACACGCATAATAAAAGTCGCGTATTTGATCGCAACAATCAAGGTCAATGCCCAGAAAACCAGCGACAGAACGCCTAATACATGGGGTTTATCAATAGGCAAATGGCTGCCGAAGATTTCCTTAACAGCATATAAAGGACTGGTGCCAATATCGCCAAATACAACGCCGATTGCGCTTAGCGCTAAAACCGTTACTTGCTTTCTGGACTGGCTCTGTGAGCTGATCGACATAGTAAGAATATGGATTGGGAAAAAAATTAACGGGCCGGCATTCTGTTTTGAACATAGCGCATACCCTGTAAATTGCAGAAAAAGAACCGTGGACGTCGCCCCGTACCGCCGCCGACAAAAAACGCAAACGGGAGGCAAAAGTATAACTTTTATCGGCGGGCATAACCATCACATCCGCCGATGCTCACTTTCATCGCGTTCAGCATCGATTGATCAAAGCCTAATGGAATTCGACATAATTGCCGCGCGCCGTATTCATCGCTTGAACCAAAGCTGAAATTCCGGCTAGTCGAGAATTATATAGGGGTATTAGCAAACCACGAAGAATACCGCTTTTGCGGAACGTTTCTTCGTGGTCTTGTCTGCGAAGAAATTGACTACTGCTGCTCGGTCACGAACGCTATTTTGGCGATCCCCGCGTGCTGCACCGTCGCCATGACTTCGGCAACCTTGGAATAAACAACATCCTGATCGGCATATAAATGCAAGCCGATCTCGGGGTTTTGCACGAGCTCGTTCTTCAACGCCGTTTCCAATGCGGCCAGGTCGGCCATCGGCAGTTTATTCAGCGTTATCGCCCCCTGCGCATCAATGCCGAGCTGTAGCGGCTGATCTTTGGTATCCGCCGTGGTCTCGGCGGTTTTCGGCAACTTGACATGCACCGATTGCGTCAGCATAGGCGCGGTCACCAGCAAAATAATGACCAGCACCAACATCACATCGACCAGCGGCGTGACGTTAATCTCGCTCATCGCTCCTTCATCTTCCGATTGGGGTTTAAAGGCCATGATGTCTATTCCTTATCTTTGCCGTCTGCGCCGAAGACGATATGCAGAAAGCTGGCGACGAAGTTTTCCAAGCCGGCGCGGTGCTGTTTGACCCGGCGCAGGAAGAAGTTGTAGGCCAATACGGCCGGTACCGCGACGGCGATACCGATTGCGGTGGCGACCAGGGCGTCGCCGATCGGACCCGCCACGACATCGAGGCTGGTCGATCCGCTGGCGGTAATTTCATGCATCGCATGCATGATGCCCAATACGGTGCCGAACAGGCCGACGAACGGCGCGGTGCTGCCGATGCTGGCGAGCATGGTCAGGCCGCTTTCCATCCGGTGTTGCTCCTGCTGCATTTGCTCAAGCATGGCCTGTTCCAGCAAGTCGGCCGGAGCGCCGCAGTATTTTAGATGCTTGCCGTCGGATAAGCGGCTTTCATTGAGCCAGGCGAAGCCCTTTTGCGCGATCCGGGCCTGCGGGCCGATGGCGACGGCATCCGAAGACACGGTTTCGGCTTGCGCCAAATCGGCTGCATCCCAGAACGCGGCGTGAAAACGCCGGTTGCGATAGCTGTTATTGGCAAACTCCCAAATTTTAAAAAGTATCACCGTCCAGGTCGCCACCGAGAAGATCAGCAGTGTGTACAAAGTGCCGTCGATGATGACTTCCGGCGAAATATGAGTGGGCATTAATGTCTCCTTTTTTATTTATTAATTGGGGTTAAGCGCTGTCCACGAAAGACGCGAAAACGGGAGTTCAAGCTTCGCTTGCCAGACAGGCGAAGCCCGCACTCCAATTTCGCACTGTCCATTGGGCAGTACATGTAAGTAAGCAAATGTTTTTTAACCCAATGAAAAAACATGTGTCTTCTTATTTACCATGAAGAACACGAAGATCATGAAGAAGAAAAATAACTTCACGTCCTTCATGCTCTTCATGGTTACGTTAAAAGACTTTTGAACGTCTACTTATTAGTTATTCAAAACAAAGTTAATGGGTACGATAACCGAACTGGCCACCGGCGTGTCGCCCCGCTTGGCTGGAATGAATTTCCATTTTTCGACCGCTTCGATGGCGGCCTCGTCAAGTACGTCGTGACCGCTGCTGGTTTGCACGGTGATTTCCTCGCTATCGCCTTCGGCGGAGACCTTGACCAACAGACGCACGGTACCCTCCCAGCCCCGGCTGGTAGCGATACGCGGGTACTTAGGCTTTGGGTTGGAGCCGTAGTTGGCGTTGAAATTCGCTTCGGTAAACGGCGCTGCGGCTGCGGCCGGCTTGCTGGGAGCGGCGCTTGCCGCTACCGGCGGCGCACTGGATGGCGCGGGCAGCGTTGACTCGGACATCGGCAACGGTTTCGGCAGCTCCGCCTGTTTGCGGACGACCGGTTCTTTTTTCTTGACCGG
>NZ_JAZGVT010000045.1:0-47430 GCF_036440755.1 Methylobacter sp. Wu8
GTGCATAAATTAATTTAGGCAATTACCATGAAGGACATGAAGACTTAAACCTTTCATGTCCTTCATGGTTAAAAAATGAAAAATAAAACTTGCTCAAGTTATTTCATGCACGTTCCTAAGCGTTATTCCAGCGTAACGCATACAGTGGAAGCTTATTTGCAATCGTCCCGTCTTATTCTTTGTCTCATTTCATTGTCACGACACAGAAAATTGCTTTTATCGGCGTTATAAGGCCGGGATCGTCAAAATAGACGAGGCAGGAGGATTGATTTTGCGTTGGACGTGGCGCGTAGAAAGAGGGGAGGGGAGCAGTGGATTTTAGCGGTTTACTTGAGGCGGTTTGGGCCGGCGTAATCGTAAACAAACCGGCGCAACCGCGTCTTTACCGTTATTTAGCCTTTTCCACGTCAAACACCGTGCCGCGAATCGCGACGACTTTTACCTTGGTGGATATATCGCAATCTTCGCCATGAACTTTCCAGATCGAATCATCGACTTTTATTGTTCCCTCGCCGTTTTCTATCGGTTTGTACAGGCTGAAGACTCGGCCGATGTATTGAGCGCCGCGTTTGTTCAGCAAGGGGTGGTCTGTCGCTATCGGATGTTTTTTGCCGTAAAGCTTCCAGACAGTGATCGCGGCAACCGACAGTACGGAAAAAATCAATACCTGCAAGTCCGTGCCGATCACAGGTATCAGCAACAGCAGGCAGCCGGTGACAAAGCCGGATGCCGCCATCCACAGGAAGAAAAAGCCGGGGACCAGCAGCTCTATGACTAACAGCCCGAGCGCCAGTACCCACCAGTTCCAGAAAACAATTGTTAATTGATCCATGTCAGCTCTTTTTAGCGCTATTGGACATGGTTTCTTTCGCCAGTTCGCTAATGCCGCCGATGGCGCCAATCACGCTTGATGAGTCCAGCGGCATAAAAACCAGTTTGCTGTTGTTGGCGGCGCCTATGTCTTTTAACGCCTCGATGTATTTTTGCGCGACAAAATAGTTAATGGCCTGGACGTCGCCTTTGGCGATGGCTTCCGACACCATTAATGTCGCTTTGGCTTCCGCTTGGGCCAGCCGTTCGCGGGCGTCGGCATCGCGGTAGGAGGCTTCTTTGCGGCCTTCGGCTTCCAGGATGGCCGCCTGTTGCGCGCCTTCCGCGCGTAAAATCTCGGACTGCCTTAAGCCTTCGGCTTCAAGAATCGAGGCGCGTTTCAAGCGCTCGGCTTTCATTTGCCTGCCCATGGCTTCGACCAAATCCTTGGGCGGGGCAATGTCCTTTATTTCGATACGGGTGACTTTGATGCCCCACGGTGTGGTGGCATCGTCTACCACGGACAGCAGCCGTGCATTGATGTCGTCACGGCGCGACAACAACTCGTCCAGATCCATCGATCCCATCACGGTACGGATATTGGTCATCACCAGATTCAGGATGGCCCAGCCCAGCTGGCTGACTTCATAAGCGGCCTTGGCGGCGTCCATGACCTGGTAAAAAACCACCCCGTCCACGGTGACCATCGCGTTATCCTTGGTGATCACTTCCTGGGACGGCACGTCCATCACCTGTTCCATCATGATCATCTTGTTGCCGATGCGCTCAAAAATAGGCCAGATAAAGTCCAAGCCGGGCGTCAGTGTGCGGGTATATTTGCCGAAGCGCTCGACCGTGTATTCCATGCCCTGGGGAACCGACTTGACGCTCATAAACACCATCAAGACAGCGAAAACCAAAAATGCTAAAACAAAACCACCCATAAAACCCCCTGATTTTTTGACACGGGATGTGCCGGACTTCAACCGAATGAGAAAAAGCAATGCCAACAATTAAAGTAAAACCGTTAAAATGACGCCGGGCAGTGTTGGATTGCGTGCATGGACTCGCGACCGCCCGACTAATAATAATCTAAATCTATCTAAATGTAAGTTAACGGGTAATTATAATGCTGATAACCGCCGCTTTTCATACAGGGATCTGGACCCTGCTTTTTTTTGTTGTCGGAATGATTAAGCCTAAATGGCCTTTATTCTTTTTGAAAAAACCGGACAGGTTTTTAGTCCTGGTTATATCGACCGTGTTGTTTATGGTTTCCGCTACGCTGTTTGGCGAAGGCAACCGGCAAAAAGCCCTGGAGGAACAGGCCGCTAAAGACGCTGTATCCAAAATCTTGGCTCCGGCTTCCGCCCCGGTTCCTGTGCCGGTGCCCGATGTTCCTGCGACCAAACCGGATTCCCCGAAAAAGTAACCGCGGGCAAGAAGCCTGACAACATTACCCAAAGCGCTGGCCGCGCAGGCGCTGGGTCTGGCGCTTACGATGATTCTGGCCTGGATGTCGCCGGCGCTGTTTCACGGCGTCTGGCGGTTGGTGCTGGCACAAGGCGCGACAGCTGCCTTGTGGTCTGTCGTTTTACGCCAGCCGTACTGGTGGTTCCCGATTCACTTGTTGTTTCTGCCTATCGCAATCGCGATGCTCACCTTGCAGCTGCCTTCCTGGCTGTATCTGTCGGTCGTGCTGCTGCTGGCGCTGGTATTTTGGGGTACGGTCAAGGGCGATGTGCCGCTGTTTTTGTCCTCAAACGCCGTAGCGGATGCGGTGGCGGCGATTGTCGAACGGGAACATGCCGGTGTATTCGCCGACCTTGGCGCGGGAGTCGGCTCGGTGGCGGCGCCGCTGGCGCAGCAGCCGGCAGTGAAGGTCGATGCCTGGGAACGCGCGCCGCTACCTTGGCTTATCACCGCCTGGCGTTGCCGCAAGCTGCCGAATGCGGCTGTAAAACGCGCCAGCTTCTGGGACTGCAAGCTTGCCCGTTACGATGTGGTGTTTGCGTTTCTTTCCCCGGCGGTCATGGCTGAACTGGGCGAAAAAGTCAGGCGTGAAATGCGCCCCGGCAGCTTGTTTATCTCCTCATCCTTCCCGGTACCGGCTTGGCAGCCGGAATCGGTGGTACGGATCGAAGACCGGCGCGGGACTAAGCTTTATTGTTATCGAATATGTAACTTCTCATTACCCACAGGCGAATAAAAGTTTTTTTATTCACCACGAACGACTGTAGGGATACAGGAGGTAGAGCAACGCAGGAGCAGTTGCCGAGACACGAAGGACACGAAGTTTTAATTCTTCGTGTCTTCGTGGTGATAATCTTTTAAGAATTACTCTGATAGAGCTTTTCAGGCTTTCAGGTACTTCCACCAGAACCAGCTGCGTACATGCAGATAATTGCGTATCGGCGTCTTGACCAGCAACAACAATAAACCTATCGAATACAAACACCAGACCGCCGCCCATTCGTTGGGGTTCGCTCGTTCCCAAGCTCCAGCTTGGGAATGCAGTCTTGGAAGCTCCAGCTTCCCGAGTCGCGAAGCTGGAGCTTCGCTAACTGGGTTCCCAAGCCGGAGCTTGGGAACCAGCGCAAAAGTTTTAATTATTCGCGTCTTCGTGGTGATAATCTTTTAAGAATTACTCTGATAGAGCTTTTCAGGCTTTCAGATACTTCCACCAAAACCAGCTGCGTACATGCAGATAATTGCGTATCGGCGTCTTGACCAGCAGCAGCAATAAACCTATCGAATACAAGCACCAGACCGCCGCCCATTCGTTGGGATTGCTGGTGGTCAGCCAAGCCAGTAGCGGCCCGGTAACAATGTGGTAGGCGGTCATTTTCCAGGAGCCGTAGAAGATAGGCATCACAAATGCCGCGACAACATACATATTGAACAGCACCAGATTGGCCGTCGCCGGAATTTCCCAGGCGATATGCCAGTCGCCGGACGTAGAGCAGATCCGCCTGCCGCAAAAAGGCACGTTGAACGACTCGGCATACAGGATAAACCGGGTTTTAACCTCGTAACAGAACGGCGCCCATTCGAACGGATACAATCGTATCAACAGGCAGACCGTCGTTACCAGACAGATAAAATAAACCGATGCGGAAATCTTATCCCTGACTTTTTCGGGGATGAAATACATCGACACCGCGTTGACAAAAAACGGCTGGAACGCGATATGGATATAGCCTAACAAGGTCGCGACCTGATTGCCGGGGTTGGCGCAATCGTCAATCACCGTATAGGTATAGGCCTGCAAGGCTTCCATTAACGAAAAGAAGCCCAAGGCGTAGCAAAGCGGGGCCGGTTCTTTTTTATAATAAAAATAAGCGGTGCTCGATAATCCGATAGTCGCTAATACAGTTGAAGCTTCCCCACTCCAGCACATAGGTTTTCCGTTCTTTTGTTAAATCTTCAGACAGCTTGGTTGGTTATCCCGGCTTAGAGCGGGAGATAAGTTTTTGATATTCAGGAACTCAAATCCCGGCAATAAATCCTACCGCTTCGATGCCTGCAATCGCGCAACGCTCGTCCTGGTCGGAACTGTCGCCGCTGATGCCTACTGCGCCGATCACATGGTTTTTGGTATCGCGAATCAAAACGCCGCCCGGAACAGGCATGATTTGTCCATCCGCTATGTTTATCAGTGCATTCATGAAGCCCGGTCTTTCTTCCGCCACGCTGGCCAGACTGCGCGATGAGATGCCCATGCTGACCGCGCCCCAGGCTTTTGCGGTCGCAATCTGCTGTCTGATGACGGTTGCGCCATCCTCCCGCTGCATGGCCTTTAAATGCCCGGCCTCGTCCAAAACCACCACGGTAATCGGCGCCATGTGTAGTTTGCGGGCTTTGTTGGTTGCAGTGTTGATAATGATATTGGCTTTTTCAAGTGTTAATGTTTTCATTTGCGGTTCTCTTCTTGTTGAAGTTTTATTATTTTAATAGAGGCAGCAGTTGCGGCCATACTTTATCTGCAATGACCGGCTGCCCTTTGGCATTCGGATGCAGGCCGTCTTGTTGCATCATATCCTGGGTCAGGGCGACATCTTCCATAATAAAAGGCACATACGGGATGCCCAGTTCCGTAGCTAATTGCGGGTAAATAGTGTAGAACAAATCGATATAACGCTTGCCGTAATTGGGCGGAATTTTCATGCTCAGCAACAGCACCTTCGCGCCGTTTTGCCGGGCGAGCTGGATAATTCCGGCAAGATTGCTTTTTATCAAGGCCGGCGGCAAACCGCGCAAGCCGTCATTGGCGCCCAGTTCAACGATGACGACGGCCGGCTTGTGCAAGGCCAAGGCGGCGTCTATCCGCGCCAAGCCGCCGGCGGTGGTGTCGCCGCTGATGCTTTCATTATGGATGATATGGCCTGTGCCTTGTTGATCCAGTTTTTGCTGCAATAACGCCACCCAGCCTTGCGAGACTTCAATTCCGTAACCGGCACTGATACTATCGCCCAATACAACAATGGACTTGGCCGTAGCGGTCATCGACATCAACGAAATTATCACGGCAAATAAAAAACGGGTCATTATGCAAACTCAATCATTAAACAACGGCTCCCAACAGGATTCTGACGTTATCGTAACGGAAAACCTGGGTAAATCGGTTACTACGTCCGATGGATTATTGCATATCTTGTCATCCATAGATTTGATAATCAAATCCGGTGAGAGTGTTGCGATCGTCGGCGCGTCCGGTTCGGGCAAATCAACCTTAATCAGCCTGCTGGCCGGGTTGGATATGCCGACCTCGGGAACCATCAGCCTGAACGGGAAATTATTAACCGCGATGGACGAAGACGGTAGGGCGGCGATGCGCAACGAACTGATAGGTTTTGTGTTCCAGTCCTTTCAATTGCTGCAAGGATTAACCGCGCTGGAAAACGTGATGCTGCCTCTGGAATTAAGCGGCGACAGAAACGCCAAAGCCTTAGCTGCCGCATTATTGGGCAGGGTCGGCCTGTCGCATCGTTTATCGCATACGCCCCAGAAACTTTCCGGCGGCGAGCAACAGCGCGTGGCCCTGGCCAGGGCTTTTGTGACTAAGCCCGCTATTTTGTTTGCCGACGAGCCGACCGGCAATTTGGATAGCAAAACCGGCGCGCATATTATCGATTTGCTGTTCGAGCTTAATCAGGAAAATCACACCACGTTGATCCTGGTGACGCATGACCAAGCCCTGGCTGCTCGCTGTCAACGCATTATTAAATTGGATTCAGGGCGCATTTTTATATAGCTTCACCACGAAAACACGAAGAACACGAAGTTGCCAGGCGCGTCTTAATGACTACAGCCAAGTATCTCGATGGCTATCGAAAGGCTAATAACCTGACTAAAAGCTTTTTAAACCTTCGTGTTCTTCGTGTCTTCGTGGTGAATTCCAAGCATAAATTTTATAGGCACACTTATGACACGTTTTAATTTGGCATTACGGCTGTTATGGCGCGACAGCCGTTCCGGCGAGTTGACGATACTGGGGCTGGCTTTGATCATTGCAGTTACCAGTTCAACTGCGGTATCGCTGTTTGCAGACCGCCTGCAACGCACGATGACCACGCAGGCGGCGGAATTTCTGGCGGCCGATCTGGTGATTGCAAGCCCGAGCACGATTCCTGCCGAATGGCTGTCCAAGGCGGCGCAACTCAATCTCGCTCAAGCGCAAACGCTGGAGTTTTCCAGCGTGTTGATTGAGCATGACGAGCTGTTGCTGTCTGGAATTAAGGCGGTCAGTTCCGCTTATCCGTTGCGCGGTTTTTTAAAAACTATCGGTGAGGGGCCGGTTGAGTCCGTCGAACACACCGGGCCAAAACCCGGAACCGCCTGGGTTGAAAAACGCGTCCTGTCGGCGCTTAAGCTTAATCTCGGCGACATGTTAACGGTGGGAGAGCTTAAGCTCATCGTCAGCAATATTATTACCTACGAACCGGACAAACGCGGCGATTTGTACAGCTTTTCCCCGCGCGTGATGATTAATGCGGACGATTTGCAGGCAACCGGCGTTTTGCAGCCGGGCAGCCATGTGCATTATTTCTTCCAGTTCAGCGGCGACAGTAAGGCGTTAACCGAATTTAATCGCTGGATCAAACCGCAGTTGAATCCGTCCCAGCGCATCATGGACATCCATGACGACCGCCCTGAGCTGGGTTCGGCGCTGGAACGCGCTGAACGTTATCTGGGCTTGTCCAGCATTGTCGTCATCTTGATTTCCGGCGTGGCGATAGCGATGGCGACCCGCCGCTATATCGAACGGCATTTTAACGCCACGGCCATCTTGCGCTGTCTGGGCTGCAAGCAGAACGAAATACTCCGGCTTTACGGCAGCCAGTTTGTCGTTTTGGGGTTGGTAGCCAGCGCGATAGGCTGTCTGTTGGGCTGGTTTACGCAGCAGGCGCTGTTTCATTTATTAAGATCGCTATTGCCGCAGCAGGTCGCCAGCCCCGGTTTGTTGGCGGTTTTTTTCGGCTTTATTATCGGCATGGCTGTTTTGCTGGGTTTTGCGCTGCCGCCGCTATTGCGTCTTAAAAAAGTTTCGCCGTTACGGGTATTGCGCCGCGAGCTGGAACCTTTGCCCAGCAGCGCATGGTTGATTTACGGCTTGGCAACCGGCATTATCGGCGTATTGATCTGGCGCTATACCGATGACCTGAAAATGACCGTGACCATTATCGGCGTAGGCCTGGGTGCGTTGCTGCTGCTCGGTGTGCTTATTTTTGCCCTGCTGCGGTTTAGCCGGAGGCTGTTGCCGCATCTTGGCTTGGTTTGGCGTTTCGGTTTGCAGGGCTTGTTAAAAAACATCGGGAGCAGCGTCGGCCAAATACTGGCTTTCAGTCTTACGTTGACGGCGATGGTGCTCAGTTTTATTGTGCGTACCGATTTGATCGAGGATTGGCAAAAACAGTTGCCCGCTAATGCGCCGAATCATTTCGCGCTGAATATTTTTCCCGATCAGCAACAAGGCTTTCAACAAGACCTGCAACAGCAACAAATCGACGGCAGCCGGTTTTACCCGGTAGTCAGAGGCCGTCTGGTAGCGATCAACAACACGCCGGTGCAACAAATCGTCAGCAAGGACTCGCAAGGCGAAAACGCGACCCATCGGGAACTGAGCCTGACCTGGAGCAAAGAGCTGCCGGAGGAAAACAACATCACTGCCGGAAGCTGGTGGGCGGATGCGCAAACCGGACAAGTCTCGGTCGAGCAGAAATTAGCCAAGAGCCTGAAAATAAAATTGGGCGACCGCTTGACGTTTACCGTCGGCAGCGAGCAATTTGAAGCGGCGGTTTCCAGCATCCGGGAGCTGCGCTGGGATACGATGAAGCCGAATTTTTACATGATCTTCTCGCCCGGTACGCTGGACGCGTTCCCCAGCACGTTTATCACCAGCTTTTATTTGCCGGAGGCCAAAAAGGATGTTTTAAACGCGCTGGTCAAAAAATATCCCAGCACCACCGTTCTGGAAGTCGATTTAATCTTGCGCCAATTTCAAACCATTCTGGCGCAATTGACCCAAGCGATAAACTATCTGCTGTACTTTGCGTTGATGGCCGGATTTACCGTATTGTTCGCCGCCGTATATGCAAGCTTGGACAGCCGTATTTATGAGGGGGCGTTAATGCGGACGCTGGGCGCCAACCGCACGTTTCTACGGAAAACCCACATCATCGAGTTTAGTCTGCTCGGATTGATTTCCGGCCTGTTGGCTGTCATCATCTCGGAGGCCATGCTCTACGCTTTGTACACCCAAGTCATGCATATGGAGTACCGTGCTAATTTCTATTTATGGGGCATAGCGCCGTTAACCGGCGCTTTGTTTGTGGGCTTGGCGGGCTGCTGGGGCGTAAGAAATGTGGTTAACAAGCCGCCGCTTCAGGTTTTAAGGGATTTGTAGCCCTAAAAAAACAGCTTGGACTTTACCGGTTAGTGATATTACTTATTGATTGAAAGTATTGACTCGCGCCATACTGAAAACATATATAAAGCGCTAATTAATTTATTAAGTACAATAGTGCCGATGCGTTCATATTTTATTCATGAACAATTAGCTATCCTGAAAAAAAACAACTCCACCAGAGGTAATCAATATGAAAAAACTAACAACCAGTTTCGTTTTTGCAGGCGGCCTTTTACTTTCGGCTTGCGCCAGTCAAACCGGATGGACGCCAACAGTCGATACCTATAATGATCCTAATGCCGGCCGAATCAGCCAGGACATGGCTGAATGTAAAGACCTTGCAAGCCATGCGTCAGGCGGAACTGCAAAGGAAGCTGCTATCGGCGCAGGCGTGGGCGGCTTAATCGGCGCGGCCGGCGGCGCGGCTATAGGCGCTATAACCGGGAGTCCCGGAACAGGAGCAGCGATAGGCGCGGCGGCAGGCGGTATCGGTGGCGGCGCTAAACAAGGTATTGATGCGGAATCTGAATATAAAAGGGCTTATTCCAACTGTATGAGAAACCGCGGACATCGCGTTGTCAACTAACCGGGTAAACATTCAAAAACCACTCCAAATGTGGCCGGGCAATATCTGTTTCATTGCCCGGATTACGGGCGGCTAGCTCCCATTGAAATGTCGGGCATCAAAAGCATGCCCGACGTTCGCTATATCTTTTGTATGTCGGCCAACGCCTGTGTCTCGGCGTTCGAAAAACGGTTATTCCGCTTTTGCAAGATATGACGTTCCAGTTTTTGGAAATAGGCATGAATTGCATAAAGAAATCCCCCTGCTATCGGCAGCGCAAAATACCAATGCTCTTTAGCATAGGCCAATAAGTTCAATATTTCCTCCCCGTAGAAATAAGCCGGCGTTACCGTAATAGCGGACCACACCCATGCGCTGAGAAGGTTTATCAATGCGAATTTTCTTGCCGAATACTTGGTAATGCCAATCGACATCGGGATGACGGTGCGCAGACCGTACATATAGCGCTGCATAAAAATGATGGGCCAACCGTATTTTCTTAAAAGCAAATGCGCAATCGCAAACTTGCGCCGCTGGCTATGCAGTTTGCGCTGTATAAGCCCCTTATTAAAGCGGCCAATGTAAAAATAGATTTGATCTCCAGTGAATCCCCCGAGTCCCGCCACAAAAATCGTCACAAAGTATTGCATGTCCCCGGTATGAGACATGATTCCCCCCATGATCAGCCCCATTTCTCCTTCCAGTATGCTCCAGAGGAACAAAATAGCGTAACCGTATTCCTTTAGCCAGCCGATGAATAGTTCTTCCATAAGATCCTTAATTTCGTTTAGATACTGCGTTTAATTGTAATTATGTTTACAGTCATCAACGTGGAAATCTCACCTTCAAAAAGTATCGGATATGAAGAGTGAAATGTTCCGTGTAAACCGCCGTTAAGAAAATCAGGCATTCCATCCTGATATGTAATCATAAACTGATTAACGATTGGTTTCCAATCGTGTAAGGATATAGCCTCTTTTCAAAGCGGTCTTTATAGCCGGATAAACGTTGGCTATTGGGAAATGCTTTCGTTTCCACGGGGCGATCCGCTATTTCTATGCTGACTTATTTTCCAGGTTTGGCTGCCGGCCATTGGTAAACCGCAACAGAAAATCCGCCAAATAAGCTTCACTGTCCCGGCTATAAACGTTGTGGGATTCATAAATCGTCAATAATTTTACCGTAATCGAAGCTGCTGTGCGGCTGAAGGTCAGTGCGGATATTTTGGCTTGGTTATGCGCATAGCCCCGAAAATCGGCTTTATTGATCAAATAAAGCCCTGCGGCTAAGGCCTGGGCGGAAAACTTGGCGACCGCATGAGCGGGAATCAGCAGATAAAACAAGCCCTGTGGGGCTAACAAGCTTCCTGCTATGCCGATCAAATCGGCAAAGGGCAATTGATCGGTGTGCCGGGCGGTGTTTCTGAGGACTTCGGTAGTTTTGTTGTGATTTTCAAAGAACGGCGGGTTGCTGATGATCAAGTCGTATTGGCGGCCGCCTGTTAAGGAAAAGCGTTGAATATCCTGGTGCACGGCTTCAAGGCTTTTTGCCCACGGGCTGTTGTTGAAGTTGATGTCGGCCTCTTTAAAGGCTTCTTCGGTCAATTCCACGGCGGTCACTTTCGCCGCGCCCAGCTGGGCCGCCATCAGCGCAAGCACGCCGGTGCCGGTGCCGATGTCCAGCACCTGGTCGCCTGGAGTGACCGGGGCCATCGCGCCGAACAACACGGCATCTGTGCATATTTTCATGCCCGAGTGTTGTTGTAGTACGGAAAATTGCTGGAAGTGGAAGGTTGACATGGCGGTTTTATTGGGCCTAAAAATGTAGCAGGTTGATTAATGCACCACGAAGACACGAAGGAAAGCGAAAATAAGAGCTTCGTGTCTTCGTGGTTAATTATTTATCTTTCTGATTATCGGTTAACCACTTGTCTTCTTGTTCGACGGCTGCCGCTTTCTCTTTCTTTGCGGCTTTATGCCAAAGCCCGTTGCTGGAAAAACATTCCCAGCCCCATTTCAGCCAGTTGAGCAAAGACACCGCCAGCCAGAGCGACCAGGCCAGCATCAATAATCGATAGACTATCAGCGGCACCGAGACCAGCGTCGCTATCGGCAAAGTCGCCGGGCTTCTATCCTGATACCAGTTTAGGTTGAACGCCGAGGACTGGTTGCCGGTGATCTGCATATCGGGCGAACCCAGCAGCCCCTGCTCGACCGCCAAAAACAACAGGCCCAGCGATACCACGGTTAAGCCGCCGATGATAATTTGCAGCGCGTTAAAATAGCGCAAGCCGGAAGCCTGTTGCGTCTTACGCCAGCCCAGCAGCATTAACCAAGCAATAACAACGCCTGCCGATCCAAGGGGAATCTGGCTAAGCCCCACCAATAATAAAAACCACTGCCGGGCTTTTAATGGCGTCAGCGGGATTTTGCCGAGGCCCGGCGACAACATAAAAATAATAATCAGCACGCCCCAAAATAAAACCGCGGGCCCCAGCTTCGGTCCCATCGCAAATAATACCCAGCGGTCTTGGCCCAGGTCTATATTGATGTTTGTGTTGACGCTGGCCGCGCCTAAGTCTACCTGCGGCGTCGTCATGACGGTGCTTATGCCGGCAGCTTCCTTCCAGTTGACAGAGACCTGCTGTTTGCCGGGGTTAACCGGTACGGTAAGCTTTCGCCCATCCTGCCTGATCGGTTGGTTCTGCCCGTCAATAGCGACGCTTTGCAATACGGCTTGTTCCGGCAGGATCAGGGTATGCTGCGATCCTTGCGAGCTTCTTAAACTGATGTTTAGTTCGGCTTCCCGGCTGCGTTGTCCCGGTTTGATGCTTAACCGGCTGTTATCGATGGTCAGGGTCTGTCCTTCGACCGCTTCGGGCCTCGTTACTTGCAGGGTGATTTTTTCGCCCGGCCAGGGGCGCCATTCAGGCAACCATTGCCCGCCGTCATTCAGATGGATCATCGCGATGCCGGATGTTTCAACATGCCAGATCGGGCTTATATCCGCTTTCAACGCTTCTATCCATTGCTCGGTTTGAGTAGCGACAACATCGATTTTTTCCGATTTTTCCAGCGTGGATTCCCATTGCAGCTCGGTTTGCTGGGCCGGGATATTCACCTCGACTTTGCCGTCCTTGACCCGAATACCGGCGCTGGTTACCGACTCGCCCGGCAACAAAGGTACGGCCAAGACCACGGCGGAATCCGCCGGGGAAACGCGAACGATCCGGGTGGCAACCCGCCAGTCCAGGCCCAATTGCAAGGTGCGTTCAATCCTGACGAACGGCGGCAGCGCGCCCGGTTCCAGTTCGGCTGCGTTCTGCTGCTCGGCCCGGTTTATCCGGCTAAATTGCAGTTGATCGTCAACCTCGCCGTTTTCCTGTAGCCCGATGACTTGCCAGCCGGTATTTTGAATGCCGACCCAGTTCGGTTTTAACGGCAAGGGCAGGGTAAATTTGCTTAGCAAAGGTGCAGTCCCGCTCAGTACAACCTGATGCTCGCCTGCGCCGAGGTTAATCCACAAGCCCTTGTTATCGCGGTAAAGCCCCGGCGCTGTTTTGCCGTCAACCAGGATCTGGTTGGGAAACCATTGTTCATATTCGGCGGGTAAAGGAACGGCCACGGACTGGTGGGCGTGAATTTGCAGCGAAATCGCCAGTTCCTTGTCGGTGATGGATACTTTCATCTGCGGAATTTGCGCGCAGCTTGGCAAACAGTCCGGCGGCATCGGTTTTTCCAGTAGTTTGTTTCTGAGTTCTTCCAGTACGGCTTTGTCGGGAATCTCCGCATACGCTTCGGGCGACGGCATGGACAGCAGAGGCAACAGCAAGAACCACAGCAGCAACGGTGTCGAAGAGCGCAAGCCTTTAAAGCTGAACTTTTCCGCAACGCCGAACATCAGCAAAGCCAGCACCGCGACCAGAATCACGCGGACGAAATTGAGCAGCATAGTCAGCGTCGGCGTTAAATACCATAAATGCAGCTGTTGCCCGGCATCGACCGAACCGTTCCAGGATAGCCGCACCTTGTTCCATTGCCATTGCGGCAAGCCGGGGCCGGTCTGCACTTTGGCTTTAGGGTCGATGCGGTCAAAATCGACCGGTGTGGACGGATAATAGGATGAGTCGGACGGCATCGATTTTCTTAACACCTTTGCTTTCATCTCGCTGAGCGCTTCGGAGACCGGTGCAGGCGCACTCATTTCAACCGCCCTGCCTGCGATACCGTTACCGTTACCGGGTATATTGAATGCCTGCCAAGGCCTTTCCAGTTGCGGATAAATCCCGGTGCGCACCTGTTCCACCATAAAAGGCAAGCTCGTCATGATTAACGTCAGCCAGAAAGCAGTGCGATACCAGTTCATGAATTTTAAAAACCGGCCTTGCGGCAATACCTTGATCAAGGCCGTTGCGGCCAGAATATTCAGCCAGACGAAATGAGGCGCGCCCGGCTCATGCCAGATCAATACCAGCGTTATCAGGCTAAGGGCTCCCCAGTAAGGATTCCACAGCCTGGCTGTCGCCAGCGCCGAGATTAACACCAGGAACAAGTCCAGCAAGGTCCAGCGGGAAATCCAGCTGTCGGGCACATTATCGACGCCGCCGGCCGCCAGCAAACGCCAGCCCGGTGGCAGATTCAGTTCGGCGTGGACGGTGTGAAAGTCCTGCTCCCAACCCACGGCGCTGGTGGAACCGACAGCGCCGGCAATGCGGCTGTCGGCATCCAGCGTTATCGAGCCGGTTCTGACTTCCACGCCTTGCTTGCCGGATTTGTCCTGGGTAATAAACTGGTTGCCGCCGTTTAAGGTGACTTTTCCCAATTGCGTTTGCGGCAGGGTGTTCAGCCGCCAGCCGCGGGTCATGTTGCCGGTAATCGTGTCATTGACGGTATAGCCTTCGCCGTCGAAATCCAGCCATAGCTTTCTGGATAGATTAAGTTGATTGGGTTCGGGCTCCGGGTCGCCGCGGCGTATGGTTTTAAAGCCCATAGCCTGGCCCTGGTTGATTTTATAGGCCGGGAGGTTTTTCCAGTCGTCAGGCAAGTTGGTCATGCTGGGATCGATGGCGCTGAGCTGTTCGATTTCAACGACACGCAGTTGCGGGCGGGCTTCAAATGACCAGATTTCCGATTCCGGCCATTGTAATTGCTCGTTCCCAAGCTCCGGCTTGGGAACGAGAGCGAGCGGCAGCGCATTCAGTTCTTGACTGTTTCTGGCTAGTATGTCGATTTGCCAGTGACCGGGGCGCAGCTGGATCAACAGCTGCCCGTCGGGTTCCAGTCGGGCGGGCAATGGGCTTTCCAAGCTCAGCGGGATAAAACCGTCTGGAACAGGTCGGGGCAATTTCACCTCGCGTTGCTCGCCGGAGACTTCCAGCACCAGAAGGGTTAGAACCTCGGCGGGTACGTCATCGGTGATTTTTCGAAACACCTGAATATCGATGCTGTTTTGGATGTTTTCCGGTTTCTTCAGACCTATCTCGCTTTCTTTTAGCCACAGCTGCCCGTCTTTGATGGTTGGTGTCGGTATGGTCGCGCCGTTAATGCGCAGTTCAATCAGCCCGGTGTCGTCAGGGATCTTTAAGTTATCAGGAATGCCGGTCCACAAGAATTCGCCCTTGATTTGGTGCTGCAAGCCCGCAGTCAGCTTTATCGACGGGATGCCGTCTTTATCCATGACCAGCGCGGTCTTGTTGTTAACCGTCACATTAAGCGGCCAGTGTGTTTTGTCGCCCGGCAAGCTAATCCAGCTGTCCCGGTACACAGTCCAGATCATCGAAAAAACGCCTTTTCCGGTCGTTAAATCCAGCTGTGTTTGGGTAGGCCAGCTACAGCGTTTTTGCTCATAGCTGTTGTAGATAAAAGGGCAGGGAGGTTCGGGGCTGTCCTGCAATACCCAGGCTATCCAGGGTTTGAGCGGTTCCGGTACCTGTTCAGGGGTTAACGGCTTCGCCTGAGTGGCTGATACAAACAATACGGCGCTTAAGAATAGCCAGACGATACGACTCATGATGCACTCCTGATTGATTAACCGCGAAGACACGAAGGGCACGAAGTTTATTCTTCGTATCCTTCGTGGTTTTTATGCTTTCAGTTGATGTGTTATTGTCTTAATTATGTGTCGGTATCTATGACGTTGGTGCGTAGGTGTATCACCTTTCCAAAAAATTCCTCAACATATCATGCCCATGCTCGGTCAGGATCGACTCGGGATGAAATTGCACGCCTTCAATATCCAGCTCTTTGTGCTTGACGCCCATGATTTCATCCAGTTTGCCTGCTGAATCCTGCGTCCAGGCGGTTATTTCCAGGCAATCGGGCAATGTCGATTGTTCGATGACCAGCGAATGGTAGCGGGTGGCGGTGAACGGATTGTTCAGGCCTTTAAACACGCCTTGATCCTTATGAAAAATAAGCGAGGTTTTGCCGTGCATGATGCTTTTGGCGTGGACGATATTGCCGCCGAACGCATAACCGATGCTTTGGTGTCCCAGACAAACGCCCAGGATAGGAGTTTTTCCGGCAAACTTTAAAATGGCTTCAACGGATATGCCTGCTTCCTTGGGGGTGCAGGGGCCGGGGGAAATCACCAGTTTGTCGGGCGCGAGCTTTTCTATGTCTGCTACGGTCACCTGATCGTTACGCACCACGGTCACGTCGGCGCCTAACTCGCCGAAATATTGCACCAGGTTGTAGGTGAACGAGTCATAGTTATCGACCATGACGACTTTGACGGCGCTCATGACTGCTCCCCTTCCAAACCCGCTTCGGCCATACTCACGGCGCGGAAAATTGCGCGGCCTTTATTCATGGTCTCATCCCATTCGTTTCTGGGTACGGAATCGTAAACGATACCGGCACCGGCTTGTATATGTAACATGTTGTTTTTGATTACGGCGGTTCTGATTGCGATGGCGGTATCGAGGTTGCCCGACCAGGCGATGTAGCCGACTGCGCCCGCATAAACGCCGCGCTTGACCGGTTCGAGTTCGTCGATAATTTCCATCGCGCGAATTTTCGGCGCGCCGCTGACGGTGCCGGCCGGAAAGGTTGCGGCCAGTACGTCGAACGCGTTGTCGCCTTGCTGCAATTGTCCGGTGACGTTGGAAACGATGTGCATCACATGCGAATAGCGTTCAACGATCATTTTGTCGGTCAGCTGCACGGTGCCGATTTCCGCGACTCGGCCCACATCGTTGCGGCCCAGGTCGATCAGCATTAAATGCTCGGCCAGTTCTTTTGGGTCGGCCAGCAGGTCTTGTTCCAGTTCAAGATCCTGCTCCGGCGTTTCGCCGCGACGGCGGGTACCGGCTATCGGGCGCACCGTGACCATGTTGTCTTCCAGTCTGACCAGGATTTCCGGCGACGAGCCGACGATATGGAAATCGTCCAGGTTCAGGTAAAACATGTACGGCGAAGGATTCAAACAACGCAAGGCCCGGTATAAATTCAGCGGCGAAGCGGTGTACGGGATGGACATGCGTTGCGACAGCACCACCTGCATGATGTCGCCGTCGGTGATGTATTCCTTGGCTTTCAGTACCGCATCTTCAAAGCCTTGCTGGGTAAAGCCCGAGATGAAATCGGACTCTTCGACTTTGTTGCGCGTGTGATTCTTTACCGGCTTGGCTTGCAGTTCGCGCAGTTTGACGGCCAAATCATCCACCCGCGCAACAGCACGATTGTAGGCATCGTCTTGTTCAGGATCGGCGTGAGTCAGCAGCAGCATTTTGCCGGACAGGTTATCGAACACCAGCATTTCTTCGGACACCATCAGCAGGATGTCGGGATTGCCCAGCGGATCGGGTTTTCCGGTGCTGCGCAACTTCGGCTCGATATAGCCGATGGTTTCGTAGCCGAAATAGCCGACCAGGCCGCCGTTAAAACGGGGCAGGGTGTCAATGTCGGGAACGTTGTAGCGTTCCTTGAACTGCTCGATCCAGACCAGCGGGTTGTCGTGGGTGACCGATTCCAGCAGCTCGCTGTTTTGTTCCAGGCGGATTTGGTTGCCGGTGATCTTGACGACGGTCTTGCAGGGCAGGCCGATGATCGAATAGCGACCCCATTGCTCGCCGCCATGCACCGATTCGAATAAATAGGAATAAGCGCCGTCGGCCAGTTTCAGGTAGGCGCTCAAGGGCGTATCCAAGTCGGCCAGCACTTCGCGGCAAACCGGGATGCGGTTGTAGCCCTGAAGGGCATAGTGATTGAATTGTTCAGGAGTCATTTGTTATTCAGCTATATAGAGTTCGGCAAGTGAGGCCGCTTTTAAAATACAGAACTATCATCAGGATGTGTATTGCGCTTTCTAAGCGAATCAAGGTCAAAATTGAGGTTTACCTTACCTTTATAAAATTTTAGTTCTGCAACTTTATTTTTATTAATTAACTCTTGTAACGCCAATGCAATAACTTTAGTTTTTGTTTTAATGTTAATAAATTGCATGGCTTCTTGTGTAGCTCTTCGATTGGATAAAGCGTTGTTTTCATTTTTGTAGCTCTTTTGTTAGCCATTTTTAACATTAAAGAATGAATGCGCAGGGTGGATTCGCCGTTAGGCAATCCACCCTGCGCATTGTTGGTCTTTAGCCTGCTTTAGCCAATTCAGCGCGCATGTCATCGATCACTTTTTTGTAGTCAGGCTGGCTGAAAATCGCCGAACCTGCCACGAAAGTATCGGCACCGGCTTCTTTAATCGCACGGATGTTGTCGGTTTTAACGCCGCCGTCGATTTCCAGGCGAATATCGAAGCCGCTGTCGTCGATTCTTTTTCTGACTTGACGCAACTTATCCAGCGCTGAAGGGATGAATGACTGGCCGCCGAAACCGGGGTTAACAGACATCAGCAAAATCATGTCCAGTTTATCCATCACGTAATCCAGATGATGCAGCGGCGTACCTGGGTTGAATACCAGTCCGGCCTTGCAGCCGCAATCTTTAATCAATTGCAGGGTGCGGTCGATATGCACGGAGGCTTCGGGGTGGAACGTGATAATGCTGGCGCCGGCCTTGGCGAAGTCGGGAATAATGCGGTCGACAGGCTCAACCATCAAATGCACGTCAATCGGCGCGGTTACGCCGTGTTTTCTCAGCGCTTCGCAAACCAACGGCCCGATGGTCAGGTTAGGTACGAAATGGTTGTCCATCACATCGAAATGCACAATATCCGCGCCCGCTTTTAAAACATTGTCGACATCTTCGCCCAGTTTGGCGAAATTGGCTGACAGGATGGATGGAGCAATCCAGTTTTCGTTCATCTTCTGATCCTCTGCGTTAAAAAATTATTAATTATATCTTTTTTTTGCACAAACTCTTACGTTTACAATAGCGGCATTTAAAATTGTACGGATAAGCTTAACTTATGAAATTGGTAACCTTTACTCATAATCACGAAACCCGTGTAGGCGCTGTCGTTGAAGGCTTTGTCGTTGACGGCAAAAATAATACTAAAATCCCGGCAACGATGCTTGAATTTCTAAGCTCAGGCGCAGACGCGCTGGATGCGATGCGGCAGCAGATCGACAGCGGCTTGGGCCGTATCGCGCTGGAGCAGGTCAAGCTGCATGCGCCGGTGCCAAGGCCGGGCAAGTATTTAGGCGTTAGCCTGAATTATGCCGACCATATCGACGAAACCGGCCTGGATAAGCCGGAATACCCCAGCTTTTTCACCAAGCAAAGCACCTGCGTGATCGGGCCCGGCGATGCGATACACCGGCCCAAAGTCTCCGATAAGCTGGATTATGAGGGCGAGCTGGCGTTTGTGATCGGCACCCGCTGCCGCCATGTGCCGGTCGATAAGGCGCATCAAGTCATTGCCGGCTTCACCATCGCCAACGATGTTTCGGTGCGCGACTGGCAGTTTCGTTCGCCGACCTTTACCTTGGGCAAATCGTTCGATACCCACGGCCCGCTAGGTCCGTGGATAGTGACCGGCGATGAAATTACCGACCCGCATAACCTGAATCTAAAAACCTGGATAGACGGCGAACTGCGGCAAAACTCCAATACCCGGAACATGATTTTCAACTGCTATGAAATGGTCGCTTATTTGTCGCAAGCGATGACACTGGAGCCGGGCGATGTGATCGCCACAGGCACGCCGGCCGGGGTTGGCGTAAAAATGAAGCCGCGCGGCTATATGCTGCCGGGGCAAACCGCCCGGATTGAAATTGAGGGTATCGGGACGCTGGTCAATCCGGTTATTGAGGAGCCGGATGATTTAGGGAAGCGCTGATTAAGTCCTTCGGCAGGCTCAGGACGAACGGTAAATTGTTGATTCCGTTCGTGGTGAGCTTGTCGAACCATGAGCGGAATCGATTTGTTCAGCGCTTCCTTAGGTTGATGTTAGCCAAGCCGCCATGCGGAAGGAGCTAATCCCCGCAGCATGACGACTTTGAAGCAAAATTGCGGATGACGATGATCGTATTGTTGTTTTGGAAACTTAGGGAGATCGATTATTCGTGGTTTATTTTTAAAAGTTGCAGTCTGCCGACGGTTTGAGTCCTTCCTGGTCGATAGACAATTCGGCCTTTCCTTCCGGGTAAGTGATGACCCAAATACTGTCGAAATCCTGACCTTGCCAGGAAGGCGGATTTTTTACCCCCAGCTGCTCGGCAATATGCGGAATCGCCTTGTGTTCCCAGACCATCAGAACCGTACCGGTTTTTTCCAGTACATTTTTGGCGACTTTTGAATAATCGTCTTCCTCGTATTTGCTGTCGACCGTCAGATTATACTTAATGGCGAATGGGCTAACCGTCTGGAACATTCTGGCGTGTTTGGTCGCTTTGCCCAGCCCCAGCGTAGGGACATAAGTATAATCGGGGATGTTGAATTTTTGGTACAGAACCGCCGGGAGTTGCAGGGCGCGATTCTCGCCCTGGCATGACAGATTGTCGCCGGGATCGGGCTTTTCACCATGCCGGATTATAACGACCTTAAGGTTGTTGTCGGGCTCAGCTTGAGCGATGCAGGAAAAGGACAGGGCGGATACGGCGATTCCAGCCAGGACGGCTAGCAGAATAGTTTTTTTCATCGGTTTACTCCTCTTTGTTTAGGGCGGCTTGTAGGTCATTGGTGCGTGAATTCGGCAGGAGTGCAGGCCTGCGCCTGCCTGTGCAAGCAAAGCTTGCGTCCCTGACTATAAGCTCTGCTGCCAAACGCGTCCATAACGTTCTTGGGAGGTCTGCCGCACTAAAACATTTCGAACCGGGCAACATGCCCCTCAAGAGCTTTTCTTGATGGTAAAAAAACTTAATTTACCCACATTCTTTTTAACGACAGATCGGGTGGCCGGTAACGGGAACACGACGGTCACTTTCAAGCCGCCGAATTCGGACTCGTCCAGAACCAGTTCGGCGCCATGTATCGTTGCAATGCGCTGCACGATCGAAAAACCAAGGCCGGTGCCTTGCGCTTTATTGGCGGTTTCAACGCAGCGGTGAAAGCGTTTTAGCGAGTTTTCATATTGATCGGGCGCGATGCCGGGCCCCGAGTCTTCAACGCACAGCTCCACGCAATGCTCCTTGCCCGTTAAGCTGACCCTTACCATTCCGTGAGCCGGCGTATATTTGATCGCGTTGTCGATAATGTTTCGGATCAAAATATTGATCAGCAAGGTGTTGGCTACGATGGGTACCGCGTTAGCTTCATCGTATTCCATGTGTATCCGTTTTTTATGCGCTTCGGGGTCCAGTTCCGCAATGATTCGCACCACTTCACGGCTGAGCACCGTTGTTTCTTTGGCTAAATACTCGGTTCCCGATTCAATGCGCGAGAAGGTCAACAGCTGCTGCACCATGTAGGTCATGCGGTTAACGGCTTGTTCAATCCTCCTGAGAGCCTGATGACGGACCGTTTCATCGCCGGTACGCAGCGCGACCTGGGCCTGGGTCAGTAGTCCGGCCAAAGGCGTCCTTAATTCGTGCGAGGCATCGGCGGTAAACCGGCGCTCGTGTTCGAAAGCCTGCTCAAGCTGGGCAAACAGGTTGTTGATCTCATTGACGACGGGGATGATTTCCTTGGGCAGTTTTTTACTGGATAGCGGCTTAAGAAAACTGGCTTCCCGCCTGGATAACGCTATTTCCAGCCGGTTAAGCGGTTTTAACGAATGCCCGACAATAATCCAGATCACGATGCCTAAAATCGGCAGTCCGACCAGGAATTGCATGACCAATTGCGCCGATATTTCATCGGTTAATTCGGCGCGAATTTCTTCCTTTTGACCGACATGAATAATATATTCGTCGTTTGAGCTGGAAATGCTGAACACATGCCACAAATGTTCATCGATATTGGTTTCGCTGAAACCGTTAGCCGCAGAGGAAAAGGCAAAGGTCGGCGCGCTTTCCGAACGGAGCAATAAGCCGTCGTTTTTGGACCACAGCTGGAAAGCGATTTTTCGTTCGTATTTATGGCCTAACGAGCTGGCTTCCAAAAGCCCGTCGAAGACATCCCATAATTGATCGTCAATATTCTTTTTGTTGACGCCGAGAACCGCAAATTCCGGCGAATTTTCCGAGCGCAGCAATAAGCCGTCGCCTTTGGCCCAGAGCTGAAAAGCGCTTTCCGTATTGCGCTTGCGCCGGGTGTTGACGTGCAGCCGGTCGTCGGTTTGCGCTTGCGCCCAATGCTTGGATAATGAACCTTCCCGCACCAGGCTTTCCACAAACACATGCAGCACTTTGGCCGATTGCGCCAGTTCCGCATCGAACAGGCTGGCGACTTCGTCGCGGGTGACTTTATAACTCATGTAGGCCGTCACTCCCCAGATCAGCATGGATGCGGAGAGTAGGCTAAACAACAGCAGATGGCGCAGCGAATAATTCATTAATTCTCGGTGTGATTGCTTGGCAATTAGGGAAATGGAATGTGGGTTAGATTGGTAAATACTGATAGGCACAAGACGAAAGGCGAAAGGCAAAGGGCGAAAAGTGTTTTTTGCCCTTTGCCTTTCATCTTTCGCCTTTTTTATTCGTATTCCATTATTAAAGTTAATCCTAATCTTCATCGATAATATAACCCACACCCCTGACGGTGCGGATAATTGACGGGTCGAGTTTTTTTCTAAGGTGGTGGATATGGACCTCGACGGTATTGCTCTCCACATCCGAATCCCATGAGTACAGGCTTTCTTCAAGCCGGGCGCGGGAAATAACCCGGCCGATATTGCTCATTAAAAAGCTCAATATCTCGAATTCCTTTTGCGACAGATCGACTTTTTCATCGTTCCAGGTCACCTGGTGCGAAGCCGGGTCCAAAACAATGCCTTTGTACTCGATATTGGGCACGCTGCGGCCCTCGTTTCTTCTCGCCAATGCGCGTAATCGTGCGCAAACCTCGTCCAGCTCGAACGGTTTAATCACAAAATCGTCGGCCCCGCTATCCAGGCCCAGCACGCGATCGGAAACGGTATCCTTGGCGGTCAACACCATCACCGGCGTTTCATCTTTGCGGGCTCTCAACGCCTTTAAAATATCGAGGCCTTCCATGTCCGGCAGGTTCAGATCCAGCACGATCAATTCATAGCTGTTAATTTTCAGCGCTTCGTCGGCCAGCTTGCCGTTGGTTAGCCAGTCAACCGCATAACCTTCCATTTTCAGGCCTTCGACCAGTCCATCACCCAGTATTTCATCGTCCTCAACCAGTAACAGTCGCATATACTCTCGCTTTAAAAATAGTTTGCCATCAACAAAAAGGCATGTAGACAGGTAGGGTACGCATCGCGTACCATTTTCTTAATGTCACTCCAAGCTCAAAAGGTACGCGATGCGAACCTGATTAAGCCATTCTAAACTAAATACCAAAAAATCTCTTGCCGCCGCTTAGTCTCTATATTCACATTCCCTGGTGCATTCAAAAATGCCCTTATTGCGATTTTAATTCACACGCGATTAAAGCCGATACGCCGGAATCGGCCTATATCACAGCGCTGCTGGCTGATTTAGCCGGCGACATACAGCGCTATAACATCACCCGGCCTATCAGCAGTATTTTTATCGGCGGCGGCACCCCCAGTTTGTTTGCTCCTGAATCGATTGACTGGTTATTACGCGGCATAGAACAACAGCTGGTACTTAAAGACGGCCTGGAAATTACCCTGGAAGCCAATCCGGGGACTTTTGAGAGCCGTAAATTTGCTGAATTCAGGGCGCTGGGCGTCAATCGCTTATCGATCGGTATACAGAGTTTTAACGATTCGATATTAAAAAACTTGGGACGGGTTCATTCGGCGCAGGAAGCTATCCATGCGGCCGAGATTGCCCACCAGTCGGGTTTCGATAATTTCAACCTGGACTTGATGTTCGGCTTGCCGGGCGCGGGTCCTGACAGCAGCAAAATAGACGTGGAAACGGCTATAAGCCTTGATCCTACGCATATTTCCTTTTACCAGTTAACGCTGGAACCCAATACCTGGTTTCATAAGTTTCCGCCCAAACTGCCGGATGACGAAACGATCTTCGGCACACAAAAACGGTGCCAGCAACTATTGGCGGATCACGGCTACCTGCAATATGAGGTCTCCGCCTATAGCAAACAAGGCCGGGAATGCCGGCATAACCTGAATTATTGGCGGTTCGGCGATTATTTGGGCATAGGCGCGGGCGCTCACGGCAAAATCAGCCAGACATTGCCCGATCGAATTATGCGCAGTTTCAAGCCTAAAAAACCGGAGCAGTATTTAAGCAACCCGGACCAAAACGGCGGGGCCGATGTGATTGCCGCGCCGGAGCTGCCGCTGGAATTTATCATGAATCATTTGCGCCTGAAGCAGGGATTTACGCTGGACGCTTATCAAGCGGCCACCGGTCTTGAGCCTGCCACGCTGGAGCCTGCTTTATCGGCTTGCGTGAAACAAAACTTGCTTGCCCGGCAAGATAATCACTATTATTGCTCGGAACAAGGCTGGAACTTTCTGGACAATATTTTAGAGAAATTCATTCCTGAAAACGGCGGCTGATCGACGAAAAACACGAAATAAATAATAAAGGCGAAGGGCGAAGGGCGAAGGGCGAAGGGCAAAAAAGTTTGCGTTGCGGTTTTAGAACGTTTTCAATTTTTAGCCTTTAGCCTTTAGCCTTTAGCCTTTAGCCTTTAGCCTTTAGCCTTTAGCCTTTAGCCTTTAGCCTTTAGCCTTTAGCCTTGAACCTTGAACCTTGAACCTTGAACCTTGAACCTTGAACCTTGAACCTTGAACCGTATGCTTGATTATCAAAAAGACTTTATCTCCTATGCACTGGAATGCGGCGTACTAAAATTCGGCGAATTCCAGTTGAAATCGGGCCGCACCAGTCCTTATTTTTTCAATACCGGCTTATTCAATACCGGCGCTCAACTCGGAAAACTGGGGCAGTTTTACGCCCAGGCACTGATTCAATCCGGCATTAAACCGGATATTTTGTACGGTCCCGCCTATAAAGGCATCCCGCTGGTCAGCGCCACATCGATAGCTTACGCCCAGCTAACCGGCGGGGATATTCCGTTCGCTTTCAACCGCAAGGAAGCGAAAGATCATGGCGAGGGCGGCAGCCTGGTCGGTGCGCCGCTACAGGGCAAGGTGCTCATTCTTGACGATGTGATTACCGCCGGCACGTCGGTCAGGGAATCCGTAGACATCATAAAAAATGCCCATGCAACACCTGCCGGCGTATTAATCGCGCTGGACAGGCAGGAAAAAGGCCAAAATGACGTTTCCGCTATTTCCGAAGTTGAAGACCGGTTTGCAATGCCGGTCGTTGCCATCATCACTCTGGCGAATATTATCGAATATCTGACTGCGGATGCCGGAGCGTTGAACGCGCCGCTTCTGCTTGATGCGATAAAAGACTATCAGCGTCTTTACGGCGTCTGATACGCACATAAATAAACGTCTTAAGCTAACAGTTCTTAAGATATAGACTACAATTAGCCGAAAATTACCGTCACCTGACGACTGCCGGGACGCAGGGGGGAGTGCACCGCATGAAGCGGTTGCCGACATTTCTATAGCTTATTAAAACCATGTTAGCAACAAAAGGCGCGCCATGAGGAATATGGAATTTAAAGATCAAATGCACCAATATTCGCAATGGCGTGCAAAATTGGTTCAAGCTATAGAAATGTATCACCAATGGCGTAATCGCTATGGCATGAATGATTCTCACAGCACCGATACTATCTTAAATATTCTTAGCGGCCTGCAATCGGACAAGATCACGCTGGCTTTTGTCGCCGAATTTTCCCGCGGTAAAACCGAACTGATCAATGCCCTGTTTTTTGCCGAAACAGGCGTCAGATTGCTCCCGTCTTCGCCGGGGCGCACCACGATGTCGCCGACCGAACTTTTTCATGATGAAAACGGCGGCAATTATATCCGTTTGCTGAATATCGAAAGTCGGCTTGAAGATATTCCTCTGTCTGAATTTAAAAAGAATCCTGAGCGCTGGACCCAGATAGACCTTGACTACGACTCGCCCACGCAAATGCAGGAAGCGTTTAAGGAGCTGGTCGCTACCAAGCTGGTTGACCGGAATGTTGCCGACAAGCTGGGCCTGTGGAATGAACGCGAGGCGGCGGAGCAGGGCGTTATTAAGCCTGAAAAAGTGGAGATTCCCTGCTGGCGCCATGCCTTGATCAGCTTTCCCCATCCGTTATTAAAACAAGGCTTATCGATATTGGATACGCCCGGCTTAAATGCGCTGGGAACCGAGCCGGAACTCACCTTAAGCATGCTGCCCAGCGCCCAGGCCATTATTTTTGTGCTCGCGGCCGATACCGGCGTTACCAAAAGCGACCTGGAAATGTGGCATAACCATGTTTGCCATAATCGCGGCGGCAGCAAGCAGGGTCTAGCCGTGGTGATGAATAAAATCGATGCGATGTGGGACGATCTTGCCGGCGAAAACGGCTACGACGATTCCATACATTCGCAGATAAAAACGTCGGCGACGACGTTAAAAATCAATGAAAATGTCATTTTTCCGGTTTCAGCCAAACAAGCCCTGCTTGCCAAGGTTAAAGCCGATGATGATTTGCTGACCAAAAGCCGCCTGACCGCATTGGAAAGCTATCTTGCCAACGATATTTTAAAACAGCGCAAAAATATTCTGCTGGGAACCGTTAACCGCGACATCGGTTTTCTGGTTAAAGAGTCGTTCAATTTAATCAACACGTCATTGTCGAATGCCGTTGCCCAGCTTGAGGAATTCAAAAAGATCGACTTTCAGAATCGGGATATGACGGATAAGTTGATGGCCGAGACGCGGGACCGGCAAAACCTTTACATGACCAATGTCGAGAATTTCCAAGCCAGCCGCCGGGTTTTTGCCGTTCAAGCCCAGGCGTTGATTGACTCCTTCGCCAAAGAAAAAGTCGACGAGATCATCAAAACCACCAAGCACGACATGGCGAAGAGCCTGACCACCTACGGCATGAAGCAGAATATCCGTAAATTATTCGATGAATTGCGCGACCTGTTGCAGGACTCCGTCGATAGCACCAATGAAACCCGGCGTCTGGTCAAAGCGATACACAAAAAATTCAAGGATGAATACGGTTTTAAGGAGATCGAACCGCAACTGTTTTCGATCAAACAATACCAGATTGAACTGGAGCAGATTTTTGATGAGGGCGAAGCCTTCCGTTCCAGCGCCAAAACCACGATGTCGGAACAAAGCATCGTTATCAACAAGCTTTACAGCACGCTGATCGCCAAGGCCAGAAATATACTCAAACAGGCGCATGCAGACGCCACGACCTGGAGTAACGGCGTTTTAACGCCTTTGATGCATCAAATCAAAGACCATAAAAAACAAATCGAAGGCCGCTTGCAAATGCTGAGGAAGATTAACGAATCCAAAGACGGCATTCTTGAAAATATTGCCAGCCTTGAAGCGGAACTCGGGCCGTTAAAACGGCGGCGCGACGAGTTGGCTATCATCATTAACGCGATGCAGCTGGATGTTCACAGCTCGTAGGATGGATGCAGGAGTTATTCGCGAGTAGCGCGGAACCGATCGTATAAACATTGAATTAGGATAGGTTTCATTTTTTTTTGAAAATCAAATCCCAAACGCCGTGTCCCAAGCGTAAACCACGCTGTTCGAATCGTGTTAACGGGCGATATTCCGGGCGTTCGCAATAGTCGCCGGTAGCGCTGGTATTGCCAAGTCCCGCTCCGGCGGACAATATTTCCAGCATGTGTTCCGCGTAATTTTGCCAATCCGTCGCCGCATGAAAATAACCGCCCGGCTGCAACTTCCTGACTAATAAATCGACAAAACTGGGGCGGACGATACGCCGTTTATGATGCTTCTTTTTCGGCCACGGATCGGGAAAGAACAAATGCACACCGGCCAAGCTGTTGTCGGCAATCTTGCACTCAATAATCTCAATCGCGTCGTGGCAATAAATCCTGACGTTAGTCAGGCCTTGTTGGTCCAGCAGCAGCATTAAATGTCCGACGCCCGGCCTATGCACTTCAATGCCGATATAATCGTTTTCGGGATTGGCCGCAGCCATCTTCGCCAGACTGTCGCCGGTGCCGAAGCCTATTTCGACAATCAACGGCGCTGTGCGGCCGAAAACCTGGCTGAAATCATAGTCGACAGCAGGGTCGAGACAATATTTGTCCCAATGACACTCCAAAGCCAATTGTTGGCCTTGGGTGATGCGTCCTTGGCGACGGATAAAGCTGCGGATTCTGTGCGAGGGAGTTTGTTCAGGAGCGAGCATAAAGGTGTAATGATTTTCGATGGTAGGAGCTGGTTCAATACAGTTGACTTATAAGCCGTTCGTGCTGAGCTTGTCGAAGCATGAGCGGCTTAAGTCATCCGTGTATTGCCCTTCGACAAGCTCAGGGCGAACGGAGAAAGGGTTAAATCAACAGTATTGACGCAAGCGGCTGATCCTAAAAATTAAAAAAACAAGCCGTCTATCGGCGATGACGCGGAAGCAAAACGTTTTCTAGGCATGCGTCCCGCCAAAAACGCTTCCCTGCCGGCTTCGATACCTTTGCGCATGGCCGAAGCCATCAGTACCGGATTCTTGGCGGCGGCAATCGCGGTATTCATCAATACGCCGTCGCAACCCAGTTCCATCGCAATGGCCGCATCGGACGCGGTGCCGACACCGGCGTCGACCAAAATGGGTACCTTGGCGTTTTCGACAATGGTCCTTATGTTATAGGGATTGCGTATGCCCAGGCCCGAACCGATCGGTGCGGCCAGCGGCATGACTGCCACGCAGCCGATTTCTTCCAGCCGTTTGGCCGCGATCGGGTCGTCATTGGTGTACACCATCACATCAAAGCCGTCCTTGACCAGCAATTCGGCGGCGATATACGTTTCCGCGACATCGGGAAACAAGGTGGTTTGGTCGGCCAACACTTCCAGCTTGACCAAGTTGTGGCCGCCGAGCAATTCCCGGCCCAGACGGCAGGTTCTTACCGCGTCTTCCGCGGTATAGCAACCGGCGGTATTGGGCAGGATGGTGTATTTGTCCGGCGAAATGACATCCAGCAAATTAGGCTCGCCCGGATTTTGGCCGATATTGGTGCGGCGTATTGCGACCGTCACAATTTGCGCGCCGCTGGCTTCGATCGCTAGACGGGTTTCTTCCAGGTCCTTATATTTTCCGGTGCCGACCAGCAATCTTGAATGATATTTGACCCCGGCAAGCAGGAAAGAATCATCCTGTCCGCCGCCGATCGCGTGAACAATTTCCAGGCGATCTTCGGCCTTTAATTCCTGCGTATCGTATTGTTGAAACGGCAGAATTTCTTTATTCAATTCAATCGCAATTTTTTTGCCGGTCAAGCCCAAATCGCTAACCACATCGGCAACCGTGCTGTTTTCAGCGTAGTCACGGGTTTCGCCGTTTACATAAACTATCATCTGCTTAAACTCCGGCTGGTGTCCACGGCTCTGCGTTTTTGCACCGCTTGCGCCAGCTCTTTTAACAACGGAACGGTATCGTCCCAGGACAAACAGGCATCGGTAATGCTTTGTCCGTAGACCAGCGGCTGTCCTTCAACAACCTTTTGATTGCCCGCTTTAAGATGGCTTTCGATCATCACGCCCATGATCCGATGGTCGCCGTTGGCGATTTGCTGGGCGACGTCGTCGCCGACGATCAACTGCCGCTGGCATTGTTTCAAGCTGTTGGCATGGCTGAAATCGATCATGATGTTCGGTTTTAGATTTGCTTTCACCAAGCCTTCGGCGACCTGCTCGACGCTGACCGCATCATAATTAGGGCGATCATTGCCCCCTCTTAAAATGATATGCACGTCTTCATTACCGGTGGTTGAGAAAATAGCCGAATGTCCGGCTTTATTCAGCGAGATGAAGTGGTGCGGACTCATTGCCGCGCCTATCGCATCGATGGCGATTTTTATCGTGCCGTCGGTGGAATTTTTAAAGCCGATAGGGCAGGATACGCCTGAAGCCAGTTCGCGGTGTCCCTGGCTCTCGGTAGTTCTGGCACCGATTGCGCCCCAGGCGATCAAGTCGGAAACATATTGTGGCGTGATCAAATCCAGATATTCGGTTGCGGCCGGAACGCCCGCTTCGTTGACATCCAACAGCAAGCGTCTGGCGATGCGCAGGCCTTTGTTGATATTAAAACTGGAATCCAGGTCAGGGTCGTTAATCAGGCCTTTCCAGCCGACCGTCGTGCGCGGTTTCTCAAAATAGACCCGCATCACGATCACCAGGTCATCGATTAACTCGTCTTTAACCGCTTTCAAACGCTGGGCGTAGTCAAGAGCAGCTACCGGATCATGAATCGAGCAAGGCCCCACGACCACAACCAGCCGATCGTCCTGTCCCGCCAGAACTTTGTGTATGTCCAGTCTGGCCAGTGCTGTCGTTTGCGCCGCAGCCTCGCTAATCGGCATTTCAGTATGAACCTGAACCGGTGCGATAACTTCTTTAGTCGCGCAAATCCTCAAGTCATCAGTAATATATTTTGTATGCATGAAAGCTATCAACCCGTTGCAGGATTATTGTCGGAAATTATTATTTTAACCGATTTTAAACGGCTTTTGTTAGTTCTTGCCGTGGACAAGCCGGTATGCCTGTGTTGCGCCCTGAGTAGGGGGGGGGTAATCCGGCGTTTTGCCGGACTCGAACAGTCATTCGTGGGAAATCTATTAAACGATGTTATTTAACACACTAAAAGTGTGTCATATGCCGCACTTTTTCAAAGCGCCGGCCGAATGAATTCATGTAGGTCAGTACTTACAATGGGTTAGCGAGCTGGCATGGTGTGTGCTTTATTAACATATCGTGAAATACTGATTGATTCTTATGTATAAATAAAATTTAGAGAAGAGAATGAAAAAAAACATTCAAAAAACGCAGGGTGCAAATGCTATTGGCGGAAATTTATGCCATAGCAAAATGCTTGCATTAATACCGCTATGCTTCGCCCCCGCTGTACTGGCCGCAGACAACAATACCAAGCCATCCGGTTCGGCTGTAACGCTGGAACCTATTACGGTGACTCATAAGCTTCCAATCTCCGAATCTTTGAATACAACGGAGATAGACGATAAAAAAATCCGTACCAAACAGGCCGCTGTCAGCGATACGGCAAAACTGCTTGAAGATACGCCTGGCGTTAGTCTGTACGGATCCGGGGGGGTGTCGAGTCTGCCCGTCATTCACGGCTTAAATGATGACCGGGTTAAGATTAACGTGAATGGCATGACGATTACTTCCGCATGCGCTAATCACATGAATCCGCCGCTGTCTTATATTGATCGCAGCAATATCGGCAAAATCACCGTCATGTCGGGGGTGACGCCGGTCAGCATGGGCGGCGACAGCATAGGCGGCACCATTTCCGTTGAGTCGCTCGATCCGGTTTTTGCCGAACCCGGCAAGGATATTCTGATCGACGGTAGCGCGTCGAGCTTTTATCGCAGCAACGGCGATGCCTTTGGGGGCAGTATTGCCGCCGGCATCGCTAATCAAAACGTGCGCTTGGACTATACCGGCTCACATACCGAAAGCATGAACTACAACGATGCTAATGGCGACAATGTTCAGTCCAGTTCTTATCGCAACCAGAATCACGCGGCTTCCTTGTCGTTCAAGACGGATGACCATTTAGTGGTTATTAAAGGCGGACAACAGCATGTTCCGTATCAGAACTTTCCTAATGCGCGTATGGACTTGACCAACAATGACAGCATTTTTGGCAATATCACGCACAAGGGCAAATTCGACTGGGGTTTGCTGGATAGCAATTTTTACTTCGAAAGCACTCAACACAGCATGAATATCGGCGAAGACAAACATAATCGTTATCTTAATGCAGCCGGCGGCGGAAGCTTTGCGCCGCCCAATGACTACATGCCGATGGAAAGCAGGGGCCGGAACCTGGGTTACAAGATTCAGGCGGAAATACCTTTCACCAAACGCGACACTTTTAAAATCGGTAACGAATTTCACAGCAACCGGATCAATGATTTTTGGCCGGCGGTGCATAACAATCTGACAAATACAGTGCCTGCTAATCCCGCCTATTGGATGATGGCGCCGGAAAATTTCATCAATCTTAACAATGCCGAGCGCGATCGGGTCGGTTTCTTTGGCGAATGGGAGGCGAAATGGTCTCCAGAGTGGAAATCCTTATTGGGGCTGCGTTACGACCATACCACCACCGACACCGGGGCTGTACAGCCTTACAATCCCAGGCTATTGGGCGGCGCCGCGGCCGCAGGCGCGGGATTCTCGTTGGATGCGGCCAATGCCTTCAATGCGAGAGACCACGAACGCAACACCGATACTTTCGATGTTACCGCCTTAGCCCAATACAAGCCTAACGACCTCAGCGACTACGAATTGGGTTATGCCCGTAAAAATCGTGCGCCGAACTTGTACGAACGCTATACCTGGGGCGCCCGTAAAATGGATATGGCAATGAACGGTGCGTTTGGCGACGGTAACGGCTATATCGGCAACATGGATTTGACTGAGGAAACGGCGCATACCGTCAGTTTTACCGCTGCATTTCATGAGCCGAAAAACAGTTTATGGGAAGTCAAGGCGACCCCGTACTTTACTTATGTGAATAACTTTATCGATGCGGATCGTTGCTCGGGATCTACCAATGCGGCTAGCGGTTGTGACGCCGGCAACCAGACCGCGACTCAACGGTTTGTTTACCTTAAATATGCCAACCACGACGCGCGTTTGTGGGGTATGGACGTTTCCGGCCGCGCGGATTTGTTCAGCGATAAAACCTACGGGGATTTCTCTACTCACACTGCCATGAGTTACGTGCGGGGTGAACGAATGGATGGCGGCGACCTCTACCATATGATGCCGTTCAATATGAAGCTGAGCCTGGATCACAAGCGGGAGGGTTGGGATAGTGCTGTGGAAATGCAGTTTGTTGACAGCAAAGACGACGTGCAAGCCATCAGGAACGAAACCACCACGCCGTCCTACGTTTTGGTGAATGCCCGTACCGGTTACGAATGGAAAATGCTGCGCTTGGATGTCGGTTTGGATAACGTGCTGGATAAGCAGTATTACCAGCCATTGGGAGGATCCTATCTGGGCGATCGCTATGGCATGAATCCGACGACTACGCCAGACGTAACGCCGCCTTGGGGTAGAAACGTCGCAGGCATGGGGCGTTCGGCTTTCGTTGGCCTAACAGTCAAATATTAGCCGATCTGGGTCTTCTTTCGCCGTGCCGAAACGGAAATTATTCGGCGCGGCAACGATCTTCAAATTGCGACCCAACACACCGGGTGCGGCCGCTTGCGCCGCAGTCTCGTTAATCGGCGTTTCAATATGAACTTGAACCGGTGCGATGGTTTCTTTAGTCGCGCAAATTCCCAAGAGCGGATTCAACTTCGAAGTGCAATCCCGGCCAGCCTGCGCAACGAGTTATTTAACCTATTAAAAGTGCGGGATATGACGCACTTTTTTAAAGCCTCGGATCGGCGCGGCCACATAGTTATTTATTTACAATGGGTTAAGTATTTGGCATGTAATGTGCTTTGGTTTGCGCGTCATGAAATTTTGATAAATATTATTACGCAGACAAAAAGTTAGAGAAGAGAATGAAAAAATACATACTATTGTTGGGGGTCGGTTATTTAGGCAGCGCAATTGCGGCCGAGCCTGTGGGTACGGAAAAAACCAATGCCAAATCCGGCCCAAAAAAAGAGAGCGCAAACAAGATAGCGGAGCCGCCGGTTTTGGATGTGCTGACCATCAAGGCGCAAAAGTCCAATATCGACCAGCCGTTCGGCAGTTATCTCGACCATTCCAATATAGTCCTGTCCAGAACGGCAACCAGCGATACCGCGCAAATGCTTAAAGGTACGCCCGGCATGAGTTTCTCCGGTGGCGGCGGCATTTCCAGCCGGCCTATTATCCACGGCATGGCGGATGATCGCTTGCGGGTTCAAGTCGATGGCATGAATTTGATTTCGGCTTGCGCCAACCACATGAATCCGGCGCTGTCTTACGTTGCTCCGTCCAGCGTACTGAGCGCCCAGGTGCTTGCCGGAATCACGCCGGTCAGCATGGGCGGCGACAGCATCGGCGGCACGATTCGCGTTAACTCCGCCGATCCCGAATTTGCTGAAGCAGGCGCGGGTCCCCTTATAAAAGGTCAGGCTTCGACTTTTTATCGCAGCAACGGCGATGCGCGGGGAGGCAATATTTCGGCCTCGATAGCGAACGAACATGCCGAGCTTAAGTACACCGGTTCGACGGTGCAGGCCCGTAATTACAAGGCGGGTGGAAATTTCACCGCCTCGAATACAAAAAACAGCAATGATGTCGTGAGTTCTTCGGCGTATAAATCCGAGAACCAATCGCTGTCGCTGGCCTTGCGCAACGACGACCATCTGGCAGTGATCAAGGTCGGGCAGCAAAACATCCCTTATCAGGCCTTCCCCAACGTGCGTATGGATATGACCGGGGACGACAGCTGGTTCGCCAATATCTTCACTAAAAGCCAGTTCAAGTGGGGTAATCTTGAAACGCGGGCTTATCACGAGGATGCCAAGCACAAGATGAACTTCCTGGCGGACAAAATGTCCACGCCGACCCGCAGCATGCCGATGGAGACCTATGGCGTTAACCAGGGCCTGTCGGTAAAAGCCAATATCGATATTACCGACAAACATTTGCTGACCGTGGGCGGGGAATATCAGCGGTATCGCTTGGATGATTGGTGGGATCCGGTGCCTGGCAGCATGATGATGGGGCCGGGTACATTTTGGAATATCAATGGGGGACAGCGAGATCGCGTAGATCTGTTTACCGAATGGGAAGGCCGCTGGAACGAACAATGGCTGACCCAACTCGGCGCCCGTGTCGGCGGCGTGGAAATGAATGCCGGCGCCGTAAAGGACTATCAAAGCAGTACGGTGGCGCAGAGAGCCGAGGCGACGGCTGTTAACAGCCAAAATAAAAAACAAACAGACATCAATATTGATTGGACGGCATTGGTGCGCTACACCTTCAACGACATGCAGACTTATGAACTGGGGGCTGCCAGAAAGTCCCGCTCGCCTAATCTTTACGAGCGCTTTGCCTGGTCCCGCGGAGCAATGGCTATGTTTATGAATAACTGGGTCGGCGACGCCAACGGCTATGTCGGCGACATTAACCTTAAGCCGGAAGTCGCTCACACTGTCAGCGCGACAGCAAACTGGCATGATGCGAATCAGGAAGACTGGGAAACTAAAATCACGCCCTTTTACACCCATGTTGACAACTATATTGATGCGGGACTCTGTCAAACAGCGAACGGCAAGACATGCGTCAGCCCGTCCGGGGGCTTTAATTTTCTGCAACTGGGCAACTACGATGCGCACCTGTTCGGCGTCGATGTTTCCGGGTCCAAGCTGTTGTTGGATACCGCTAAATACGGCAGCCTGACCGGTAAAACCGTTTTAAATTATGTCAGGGGGCAGAACAACGACACCGGCGGCAACCTGTATCAACAGATGCCGTTCAATGCGACGGTGGCGCTTGAGCATCGTCGCGGCGCTTGGTCGAATACGATTGAAACCCAACTGGTCGCATCTAAAACAGACGTGCAAACCGTCCGGGTAGAGCCTAAAACCGCAGGTTACGCACTGCTCAACCTGCGCAGCAGCTATACCTGGAAGCATTTACGCGTCGATGGCGGCATAGACAACATTCTCGATAAAAATTATGCGCTGCCTTTAGGCGGTACTTATATCGGCGAAGTAAGCACGGCCGGAACAGCCGTTCCCGGCATGGGGCGTTCATTCAATGTCGGCATGACGGTAAACTACTAACAAGCACTGGGCGGCCTTGTTCCGGCATTGATGCAATCGCCAATGCCGGAATAGAGTCGCTCCATTTGAGCAAAGGAAATTAAGCAATGAAACGATTAGTCGTATGCCTATCAATGTGGCTGTTTATAGCGGCATCGCTCCAGGCGGCGGAAAGAGCGGGCGATGAGCGGCTTGATGAGGTTGTGCGGCGCGGTTCGCATGTGATGCCGTTCGACTTGGAGCAGACGACGCATGTTTTCTCAAAAACCGCGAAAGGCGGGTTACAACAGGTCGTCGTCAAAGACAGTTCCAATGCCGGTCAAATCAAGTTAATCCGTCAGCACCTGACAAAGATTTCAAACGAATTTATGCAAGGCGATTTTTCCAATCCGGCTAAGATTCATGGCGAAGACATGCCCGGTTTGGCGGAATTGAGAGCGGCTAAACCAGGCCGGATCAAAATTACCTACAAGGAGCTGCCTAATGGAGCCGAGATCGATTATTCAACGGATGATCCAAAATTGATTGAAGCCATTCATCAATGGTTCGACGCTCAATTAAGCGATCACGCCCGTCATGCCATGCCCGGCCATTTAATGCACCACAAACCCTAAAAAGCAGAACCGGCGGGATTGATGCGGCTTCAATCCCGCCGGTTTCACTGCTTTATCCAACTTTCGCCCGTCCCTCGACAGGCTCGGGACATACGGAATTCTTGAATGCGTTATCTTCCGCTAAGTACCAGATCCAGTTATATTTTTTAGCTAAAGACAGTCGCGTACCGTCCCTTTGTCAATTGCGTTAGCCGGACGGCGACGTTGCGGTCAAATTAAACTATGTTATTTAACACGCTAAAGTGCGTCATATGACTTGTTTATATTAAAGATATGTTACGCAAGCCGCGATAGGGCAAATCTATTAAAAGTACAAAACGTTTAAACAATTAGTTGTAAGCAATTGATTACCGAAGATAAGGAATTTAAGTGCGACGGTCCCGATAGTCAATATTGTTGCGAAGACAGCGGTTTGGCATGCAACGTGCTTTTACTGGCAGACCGCCCACAACTATAAAAACTAAAACAATGAAAAAATATCTACTGTTACTGGGAACAATTTATTTAGGCAGCGGAGTTGCTGCCGAGCCAGTGAAGGCTGTCAAACCGGCACAGAAAAAAGAGACGGCAAAAAACACAAATCAGCCGCAGGTTTTGGCGACTCAAGTCATCAAGGGGCAAAACGAGGGAGCAGAGGCTTATAAATGGTTTCCCAATACGGCCAAGGCGACGCCTACCTATACGATTAATGCGGAAGACGTCAAAACAAAAGTCAACGCGACAACGGTTGAGGATACTATCCGATACGCTCCGGGCGTACTGATACGCAAACGCTTTATGGGCGACCCGAACGGCACCCTGGGCATACGCAGCTCAAACTCGTTTCAAACCGCGCACAGCATGGTTTACGCAGACGGCATGCCGCTGCATAACCCTTTGCGCACCACTTACAGCGGAGCGCCCAGATGGTCGATGGTGTCGCCCAGCGAAATCGATTCGGCCGAAGTGCTTTACGGGCCGTTCTCATCGCAATACAGCGGCAACTCGATGGGCGGCGTGATTAACCTGATCACTAAAATGCCGGAAAAATTCGAAGCCCAAATGGACGCCACCGGCATGTTTCAGACTATGCACAGGTCAGGGCGCAATGAAACCTTAATGGGTTACAAAACCTTTATTTCAGCAGGCGACCGGTTCGATAAGTTCAGCGTCTGGGCCTCTTATAACCGCTTTGAAAACGAAGGCCAACCGCAGACCGTCAATGCGGCGGCTTTAAGCACGGCAGCCGGCGGAACGGCGGTCACCGGCGGTGAAGGTTACCAGACAACCACGGGTGCTCCGGCGATTGCCTACGGCGATATCGGCGTCGCCCAACAAACGACGGATCTGTTCAAGGCCAAATTCGCTTACGACTTTACCGAAGAGTTGCAAGGACGTTTTACCATTGCCTATGAAGACCGCGTCGGCAAAGTTGACGACCCGAACACGCTGTTAAGAGATGCGGCGGGCAACAAGGTTTGGGGCGGCGGAACAGCAGCCGGTCTCTCAACCAGCACCAACTACAGAACAGCGGCCGGAAGGTTTGCGGTGCCCGGTTCGGTCTTTTCGGTCAGCGATTCACAGCGCCAGGCGCTAAATTACGGCTTGGGCTTAAAAGGAAAAATCTCGAACGATTGGAGCATCGACACCACCGCCAGCTTTTACGATGCGTTCAAGGACAGAACGATCAGCTCGAATCTTAATCCAAGCCATCCTTTGAATCAAAACAAGGGCCAGATTTCCGATGAAAAACCCTGGTGGGCGACTTACGACCTGAAATTGGCGACCGACAAGTTTATGGGAAGAAACGATTTGTCCTTTATGGGCGGCTATCAATTCAACCATGCCAGTCTGAACCTGGATGTGTACGACACCAATAATTACACGGCCGGAACGGTCGGCGCCCGCACGAACGACAGCGGCGGCGCGACCCAAACCAACAGCGCGTTTTCGCAGCTGGAATGGCGATTCTTGCCGGACTGGAGCATCATGGCCGGCGGCAGATTCGATCATTGGCAAGCTCTCGACGGACATGTGCGGACTTTCGGCGCGACCAACAACATTCAAAACTATGCCGATCGCGACGCTTCCCGTATTTCGCCTAAAGCCTCGCTGGAATATTCGCCGGACAAATGGACTTTCCGCTATTCGTTTTCCAAGGCGTATCGCTTCCCGATTGCCGAAGAAATGTTCGCCAGTTTGTCCAGGTTGAACAGCATTACTACGGCGGCTCCCGGTTTGGGGCCTGAGGACGGTTATTTTCATAACTTCATGACCCAGTACGATATTCCCAGAGGTTATGTCCGGGCCAACATCTTTTTTGACCAGATCCACAATGAGATTAACAGCACCTCGGTAACCATCAACGGTCAGACGACCACAACCTTTCAGCCGATTGACAAAACCGAAGCCATTGGCGTGGATTTGACCTATCAACAGAACGAGGTGTTTAACCTGCCTGTCGATTTAATGGCTAACACCACGATAATGGACAAACGCATTATCGAGCACAATCCTATCGGGACTAACAGCGCCAATTACACGGGCAAGCTGTGGGATCGTATACCCCGCCTGCAAATCAACGGTTCGGCGACTTATCATATTACTCGGCCGTGGGCGGCGTCTGTGGGTGTCCGTTATCGCAGCGATTCGTATCAAACTTTATCCAACACCGATACTGCGGCAAATGTCATGGGCGGCACCGATGAATCGACTTTCGTCGATTTAAAGACCTCTTATCAATTGCCGATCAATCCAAAACTGAAAAGCACGATTACAGCCGGGATCGATAACGTGTTCGGTGCCAATGCCTTTGAAAATCACCCTTATCCGCAGCGCACCTATTTTGTCAGCGCATCGCTGAAATATTAGCCGCAACGGATAAAATAGTTTATTGATCAGCACAAGGATGTGCGCCTTTAAACGCCACATACAATAAAAATAATTATTTTAGGAGGACACGATGACACATTCCAAACCACCTTATCCGCTAAACGCCACGCGGGCTCTGATCTGCTTGCTGATGGCGGCGTCCCCGCTCGTTGCGGCAGAAACCGGGCAAAATGCCGATAAAAAGAAAGCCGCCGCCGGCAGCGCCAAAGCGGTTCCGGTGATGAAGGAAATGAAGGTCACCGAAACAGCAACACCTGCGGCCAAGACGCCTACCGCCAAGGAAAGATACCGGCTGCCGACGACGACGGAAAGCGTTACCAGCGACAAAATAGAGAGCACCGTCAATGCGATGACGGCCGAAGATACGATTAAATACCTGCCCAGCATCCAAGTGCGCAAACGTTATATCGGCGACACCAATGCGCCGGTAGGTTGGCGTACTTCGGGCACAGGCGCCAGCGCCCGGGGCCTGATTTATGCCGACGGCATCCTGCTGTCGTCATTGCTGGGCAATAACAACGGCAACACCGGTTCGCCGCGCTGGAACATGGTGGCGCCCTCGGAAATCGAGCGGGTCGATGTGATGTACGGTCCGTTTTCGGCGGCCCATGCCGGTAACTCCATCGGCGGCGTGATCGACATCACGACGAAAATGCCGGAAAAATTCGAGGCCGGCGCCGACGTCAAATCGACTTGGCAGGATTACGGTTTCTACGGCAAGAACAAGATGTTCGACAGCCAGGAATATTCTTTCAATGTCGGCGACCGCTACAAAGATTTTTCATTCCGTTTTGACGCCAGTCATCTGGACAGCCATAGCCAGCCGATAACGTTCAATAATCCTCTGGTTTCAACGACCGCCGCAACGGCTGCGGACAAGGTGGTGACGGGAGCCGTCTCCAACCTGAACGGCGCAGGCGTTCCTGCCGTGGTGTTGGGCGAGGGCTACCTTAATCACACGGTGCAGGATAATTTCAAATGGAAATTGGGGTATGACTTCACCCCGACCGTTCATGCAGCGTATACGCTCGGATTATGGCAGAACGACAATAATGCGGGCTTTAACAGTTTTTTACGCGACAGCGCCGGCAATGTGGTCGATAGCGGAAGGGTCAATATCGACGGCAAGCGCTATGATCTTGGTAGTACTTTCGCAGAAACCAGAGCCGAGCAGATGCACTGGTCGCATGGCATGAACCTTAAATCCGATACCGGCGGCATATTCGATTGGGACTTGTCGGGCAGCGTCGTCGAATACGGCACCGATCTTAGCCGGACATCGACACAGGCGCCTGCATTGGCCGCCAACAACGGCGCCGGCACGGTGACCAGTTTGACCGGAACCGGTTGGCATACCGCCGATGCCAAGGGTATATGGCGTCCCGGCGTCGACCTGCTGGGCAAGCATGAAGTCAGTTTCGGTTTCCATCATGATTTATATAATCTGGATAATCCGCAATATACCGTTGCCAACTGGCAATCGAGCGACATCGGGACCATTAACTCCAACTCGCAAGGCAAGACCCAAACCGAAGGCTATTGGATGCAGGACGCCTGGGACTTTGCCAAGAACTGGAACCTGACTCTGGGCGGGCGCGTGGAAAATTGGCACGCTTACGACGGCTTAAATCAGAGTTTGACTGGCGGTTCACTGAAATCGCTGAACCAGGCGGATCGCAACGAACTGGAGTTTTCACCCAAGGCCAAATTGACCTGGAAGCCAATGGAGCGGGTGCAAACCGGTTTAGCCGTCGGCCAGGCCTATCGCTTTGCTACCGTAACCGAGTTGTTTCAATCGACTACAGTGACTACGGGCGGGGTAACCAATATTGCCAACGGCAATCCGAACCTCAAACCCGAAGAAGCGCTGTCTTCCGAGCTGTCAGGCGAATATTTCCTGGATCAAGGCAAATTGCGTCTTAGCTTGTTCCAGGAACGCGTAAAGGACGCCATTTATACCCAACGCGGCTTTTTAGCCACCGGCGGTACGGTTAACTCCGCGCAAAATGTCGGAGAAGTTCAAACCTACGGTGTCGAGTTTGCGGGCGAAGCCAGCGATGTCGGTATACAAGGGCTTGACCTGTCCGGTAACGCCACCTGGACTGACTCCAGAATCACCGAGAACGATGTGGCGGATGCGGCGGCCCTGGCCGCAGGCAACACCGCCGCCAACCCTTATGCGACTCAGCCGTCAACCGGCAAACGCCAGCCACGGGTTCCCGAGTGGCGCGCAAGCGCGACTATCGCTTATCGTCCGACCGACAAGTTGGTCACTTCGGTCAGCGGCCGTTACAGCAGTTCGCAGTTCGGCCAGTTGAACAACAGCGATACCAACCTGGCTACCTATGCGTCGGGCGGCAATTCTTACTTCATTGTCGATTTACGCACCAAATATCAAGTCACCAAGCAAGTCAGCGCTTCGGTGGGTATTGATAACGTCAACAACAGCGAGGTCTGGTTATATCACCCGTTCCCATCGCGCACTTACTTTGCCCAGTTAAAGTATAATTATTAGGCCTTTCGTAGGGGCGCATGCAATGCATGCGCTCCTGCGGCTTTATAATTCCGCTCGATTCTTTAAATAAGCAGGTTTAACCCATGAAATCCCGTGCCTCTTTACTATTTATCGCTGCGCTGGCAGTCTCCGGCTGCGCCAATGATGCGACGGTAAGACCCGCAGACGACGCCAAGCAGCATGCGCATCATCACGGTGCGGAAACAAAAGGCGTTTGCGCCGATGCCAATGCGTCGCCCTCGAATCAGTGCGCCGAAACGATCAGCGCCGCTTTTGACGGCAACGGTGTGCTATGGATCACTTGGGTAAACAATGATCACGTTTATGTGCAGTCATCGGACGATAAGGGTTTAAGCTTTACCTCGCCGGTGATGGTCAATGCCGCAGCCGAAAAAATAGAAGCCAAAGGCGAATATCGCCCGAAAATAAAGCCGGATACTAAGGGTAATATTTATTTAACCTGGACACTAAAGCTGGAGGGTAAACATAGCGGTCACATCCGTTTTAGCCGCTCGACCGACGGCGGCGAGCATTTTTCCGCTCCGGTTACCGTCAACGATAACCTGGACATCATCAGCCACCGCTTCGACAGCATGGCGATCGGCAAAAACGGCGAAATTTTTATCGCCTGGCTGGATGCCCGCGATGTTGAAGCCGCAAAAAAAGCCGGCCAGAAATTTGAAGGTTCATCGCTGTATTACAGCTGGTCGGATGATGGCGGAGCGCATTTTTATCCGAATAAAAGAATCGCGGCTCACACCTGCCAGTGCTGCCGGCTGGATACCGCGATAGCGCCGGATAACACGCCGGTCATTACTTGGCGGCACGTTTTCGAAGGCGGCGTCCGCGATCATGCGCTGGTTAAATTCAACGACTGGAATACCCCCGGCGACACTCACCGTGTAGGCCAGGATAACTGGAAAATCGACGCCTGTCCGCATCACGGCCCCGGCCTGTCGATTTCCGAATCCGGCATTTATCACGCGGTATGGTTCAGCAATTCTCCAAGCAATCAGGGCCTGTTTTATGCCTATTCGACCGATGCCGGACGGCATTTTTCCATGCCGGTCAACTTCGGCAAGGCAGGCTCAGGTCATCCGCATGTGCTGGCTGTCGGTTCGCGGGTCAATGTGGTTTGGCAGGAGTTTGACGGCGCCAACAACGTTATCAAGCTGATGAAGTCGGCCGACGACGGCAAAAGCTGGTCGAAGCCCGAAGTGATTGCGCAAACGGCCAAGTCCGGCGATCAGCCGTTTTTGGTGACTGACGGGGAAAAGATATATCTGTCCTGGAAAGCCCAGCAGCAGGATTATCGATTAAAGCCTGTTGCCGAGTAGTCGATGCGTAGGATTTTTATCCCGTTCCCACGCGCTACGCTCGTCGTTATGGGCAAGTCCGTTCAAGAGCGTCATTTGGGCATGGACGTTGACTTGGATGTAGGCCGGAATAAGACCGCCCGGCGACAGCCAGGGTGGGCGTTTCCGGCAATCGGAGCGCCGGAAACGCCAGTCCTGCGCTTAACGCGCGGACTGAGTAAATTTTTCTCGTTCCCACGCGCTGCGTGGGAATGCAGTTAAAGGCGCGCTGCGCCGCGAGTCATGTGCAACGCCCAAAAACATATACAGTGTAAACACAGGACGCAGCGCGTCCAGCCTAGCATTCCCACGTAGCGCGTGGGAACGAGATAAGCCGAAACTAATTATGTCGCCAAATAAACCCCTGCTTGAAGCCAGAAAACTGGTGGTTAATTATAAAAACCATCGTGCGATCGACGCGCTCGATTTGTCGGTTCCGGCAGGTTGCGTCTATGCCTTGTTGGGCGGCAATGGCGCGGGCAAGACTTCGACGATCAACACCTTCTTGGGCTTCAACAGGCCGACCGACGGCAATGTTTTTATTGACGGCGAGTCGCCTGAGCAAAATCCGGCCGCAGTTCGCGCCAAGCTGGCGTACTTGCCGGAAAATGTCGCGCTTTATAACTACATGAGCGGCATCGAAAACCTGAGCTTTTTCTGTACGTTGGCCAATGTCCGAATTTCCCGCCAACAAGCGCACGATTTGCTGGCGAATACAGGCCTGCAAGCCGATGCCCACGACCGGCGCGTTTCGACTTATTCCAAGGGCATGCGCCAGAAAGTCGGTTTGGCTGTCGCCTCGGCAAAACAGGCGAAAGTCATGCTGCTGGACGAACCGACCTCCGGGCTTGATCCGAGTGCGGCCAATGATTTCGCCCGGCGGGTAAGGCAAGCCGCCGATTTGGGCATGGCGGTGCTGATGGCGACTCATGATCTGTTTAACGCCAAGCAGGTCGCCGACCGTATCGGTATCATGAAAGCAGGCCGTCTGGTCGAAGAGTTCGATGCGCACACCGTCGCGCATGACGAGCTGGAGCACAAATATCTGGCGCACGCGCGGGGCTTGCTGTGATTGCAGCGATTATCCGCAAGGAATTATTGGCGGTGCTGAGGGACGGAAGGCTGCTGGTGTTGGCCTTTTCGGTCTTCGCCGTATTAAGCGGATTTTTTCTGGCTTCCGTCGCCGAGCATCGGCAGGTGCAGCAGGAAAAACAAGCAGTGGGCGCAACCGCGAAGGAACAATGGGATACGCAAGGCGTCAAGAACCCGCATGCGGCCGCGCATTTCGGCATTTATGTATTCAAGCCGGATTCGCCGCTGGCGTCGATAGATCCCGGATTGAGGCAATATACCGGCCAAGCGCTCTGGCTGGAGCCGCACAAACGCAACGGGGCGCGATTCAATCCTGCGGCCGATCAGGGCCTGGCCGGCCGTTTCGGGCAGGCCAGCGCCGGTTTTGTGTTGTACGCGCTGCTGCCGCTGCTGGTCATTGCGCTGGCCTTCAATGCGGTGACCCAGGAACGGGAGCAGGGCACCTTGCGCATGTTGCACAGCTTGGGGGTATCGGCAACCAAGCTGTTGCTGGGCAAGTTTACCGGTTTGTTGCTGGCTTTTGTGGTGGTATTGACGCCGGCAATGCTGATCGCCGTGATCATTTTGTATCAAAACTTCGATCTCGCCGGTGACGACATACTCAGGTTATCCGCATTGAGCGGCGTGTTGTTTGTTTATTATGCGGTATTCGCGGCCTTGGCAATGTCCACGTCGATCCATTTTAAAAGCAGCCGATTGGCTTTGTTTGTCCTGTTGGCGTTCTGGACGGGCAGTGTGCTGATTGCTCCGCGCCTGGGTGCGACAGTCGCAGAAATGCTGGTTCCGACGCCAAGCGCAGCGGCGTTCTGGGCGGCGATCAAACAAGACATTCAGCAGGGCTTGGCTAACGATGGCGATCATGACGCGCGCGAGGCCGCATTTAATGCCCAGGTGCTAAAGCAGTACGGCGTGGCGAGGATTGAAGACTTGCCGGTCGGCTATACCGCACTCAAACGCAGTTTTAACGACAATTATTCCGAACGGGTCCACGCGCTGCATTTCGACAGATTGAGGGATGCGTTCGAGCGCCAGGGCCCGTCCATATCGCCTCGCTGCTAGGCCCGAGCATCGCGATGCGTTCGGTGTCGATGGCGCTGTCGGGTATGGATTTGGCGCATCAGCGGCATTTTGAGGATGCGGCCGAACAGTATCGCGATTATTTTATCGGCCTGACTGACGACTGGGATCGAGAACGCAGCCACGGTGCGGAGCACGGCGCTCAGGGCCATGACGCCGACTGGGGCAGCGTTAAGGCTTTCAGTTATACGCCGCCTCCGCTGGGTTTTGCGCTGTATCATGCGCTGGCCGATCTGCTGGTGTTGCTGGCTTGGCTGGCCGCCGCGCTGATCTGGCTGTTGTTTTCCGCGAACAGGCTGAAGCCGTGACCGGTTTGTTGCGTGCGGAATGGCTGCGCTTTATCCGCAACCCGGTCAATCTGTGGGTAGTTGCCGCGTTCTTTGCATTGCTCGCGACCAGCGCGCTTTGGTCCGGCCTTGCCGCCGGCGAGTTTCGCGCCCGAGCATTGCAGCCGCAACAGCAAACCGGCAACAGCCAGGTACGGGCGGAAATGCACGATGCGCCCGTCGCCGGCAAAGGCGGCGAGACAGTCAAGTCGGCTGACAATGCAAGCGTGCGTCTCCCGGCGCTCGGCGGTCTGGCATTGAGCGTGCGGCAAATGGACCTGCTGGGTACCGAACTGCGCATCTCGACCCGTAGCCGTTATACCGACGGCCGCAACAGCGACCAGCTGTTCAATCCGTTGCTGCGCGAACTGGGCTTGCTCGATTTTGCAAGCATAATTGCGTTATTGCTGCCGCTGACGGTCATAGCCCTCAGTTACGGCTTGGTGCAGGAAGACCGGGAGCGGGGCGTGTGGCGTTTGGTTTGCGCGCAAATGCCCCATCCCTGGCGGTTGGTATTTGCGTCTCTTGCGGTGCGTTTCGTTATGGTGCTGGTGCCTGCCGCTTCGGCATCGCTGCTTGCGTTTATGCCGGATTCCGGTTCAAGCCTTTATGCGGCAATGTATTGGCTGGTTTTTGTCGGCCTGTTTGCCGGGGTATGGATTGCAATTTCCGGGCTGTTCTTGTTATTGCCGGTTTCGTCGGGTGCGGCGGCGGTGGGATTGTTGGGCGTGTGGCTGATCACGACCTTTGCGGTACCGGCGGGCTTGAGTTGGGCCGCGAACGGCATGGAGCCGATGCCTTCGCGGCTGGCGGCGATTGTCGATATTCGCCGTGTTCAGGCGCAAACGTCCAGACAGCAGGCCGAATTGCTGTCGGCCTGGTACTTGGCGCATCCTGAAATCGCGCCGGTGAAAGAGCCGCCCCGTGAGATTGCCGGATTGCCGGCGAACCTGGAGCTTGACAGCAAGGTGCGGCCCTTGATGTATCGTTTCGACGAGGTTCGTAAGGCTCATTTTGAGTTTATGGAACGATGGTCCGCGCTGTCGCCCGGACTTGCCGCCGTGTTGACGGCCGACCGTCTGGCGGGTATCGATGCCCCCCGTTATGCCGGGTACATTGAAGCGGTCAATCAATTTGAAGACCGGTGGCGGGCGTTTTTCGTGCCCAAAATGATGGGCGGGCAAGGTGCGCAAGCTTCGGATCAGCCGCCGGTGTTGAGCCCTTTACCGGCTACAGAAAGCGTATGGACGGTAATATTGAGCCAGTCTCTGATCGGCGTTTTGCTGCTACTGACGTTGGCCATATTGCGCAATCGGTTCGGAAGGCCGTAAAACACGAATTAAATAGTTAACTTTATGTTTTTGAAAGTTACCTGGAATGACCACAATTCAGGCTTTATAATGGCCGATGGTACTCAAGACTCTTTAACGAAATGAGGAAAGAGATGTGAAAATATTAAAACGGGTGCAACATCCAAAGGTGCAAAGTTTCTCAAAGATCGCAGGATTGAGAAGGATGATTTAATCGATATATTTTCTCTGCCCGGTTATTTTTAAGTTTATTTTCAATAAGAAGACAATATTCCTTATGTATTTTTTCAAAAACGACAAAGACGGCTTGCCCGTTCATGCGTTAACGTCTTTGGGGGGCGTTGTGGTGCCGACCGCGCAAAAACACTCATTGTTTAAAACCTTGACCGGTCAGGAAAAGCCGGAGTCAATGGGTGGATTACTGTTGACTTTAGTGTTGTCGCTACATCTGTGGGCGGCGGTCTGGATGCTGCGCCCGGCCGAACCCGTTACCCAGGCCAAACCGATGATCATGGAAGTGTCGTTGGTTGCCGCGCCAAGCCAACAGCCTGCCCCGCAGCCGGTTGCGCAACCCAAGCCGGAAGAACCGAAAAAACCGCCGGTAAAAAAGCCGGTCAAGAAAAAAGAACCGGTCGTCCGCAAACAGGCGGAGCTGCCGAAACCGTTGCCGATGTCCGAGTCAACGCTGCCCGCGCCATCCAGTGCGCCGCCGGTAGCGGCAAGCGCCG